>NZ_JAOQNH010000004.1 GCF_025961205.1 Azospirillum fermentarium | reverse complement strand
TCGGCGGAAGTTCGCCGGCGTGTGGTCCAGGGTCTTCTTGTCCAGCGTGATGCGGGCCTTGTAGAAGGTACCTGTGGTGCTGGTGGCTCCCTGCTGCCCGTTGAAAGCGTCTTCGCTGATGGTGCGCACGCGCCCTTCCAGCATGCCGTGTTCCTGGAACGGATAGGCGTCGAGCTTGATGCTGACGTGATCGTCGACCTTGATGAAGCCCAGTTCCCTGGCGTCGATGGAGGCCTCCACCTCCAGCGGCGCGCCCAGAGGCACCAGGGTGAACAGCGGTTCGGCCCCGTTGACCACCGACCCGACCGACCGCTGGGCGATGTCAAGCACCACCGCATCCACCACCGGCGACAGGCTGACCAGATCCTGGCGTTTGCGCACCTTGACGATCTGTTCGGCCACCCCGTCGCGCTCGTTCCGGCGGCCGACCAGATCTTCCAGGATGCGGGACTGCCATTGCTGGACAAAGGCGTCGCGGTCGGCCTGGGCCCCCTGCAGCTCATGCCGCCGCTCGATCATGTCGCGCTTGACCATGGCCAAGTTGCGCTCGATTTCGATGCGGGAGTCGCGGGCCTGAAGGGAGTTCAGACGGCTGCCCACCTGATTGGATTCCAGCTTCATCCGCATGGCTTCCACCTCGCGCACGATCTCCAGCCTATTGGCCAGCAGGACTTCATCCTGCTGGCGGGTGACGAGGTTCGCTTCGATCCGGGCGATCTTCTCGTCATAGCTCTGAAGCTGGGACTGGTACTGCGCCTGACGCTCCCGCCACAGGGATTCCTGAAGCTGGCGGTAGCTGGCCCCTTCCACCTCGTCGCTGTCGGGCCGTGCCTCGACCTTGTATGGCCGGTTGGCGTATTCCGCCTCCAGCCGTTCGATCTGGGCATCCAGGCTCAGCATGCGGGCGCGGAGCTGGTCGTAATCGGCCTGGGTGAAGGTGGGATCAAGGGTGGCCAGCACCGTACCGGGGTGAACGATATCGCCCACCTTCACGTTGATGCTCTTGATGATCGAGGTTTCGAGCGGCTGGACCACGAGGCTGGGTTCGGTGGACACGATGCGCCCACGGGCCGATACTACCCGGTCCAGGGTCGAAACCGTGATCCAGATGAAGGCGACGATAGCCATCAGGACCATCGTGTAGAGCGATGACCGCGCCAGCAGGGGATAGCGTTCGCCGTCGATCTCGGTGGTATCCTGCTGATACTCGTTGATCGTGTCGGCAATCTTCCGCTGCTGCTGCGGGCTGAAACGAAGCTGACGGACGCTCATGATTCCCGACCGTTAGATGTGGCGGTTCTGCTGGTGCCACAGGTGCTGATAGATATCGCAGCGGTGCAGCAGTTCTTCGTGGCGGCCCACATCCTGCACCCGGCCCTGTTCCAGAACCATGATGTTGTCGGACGGGACCAGGGTGGACAGGCGGTGAGAGATGATGATGACCGTCCGTCCGCGCGCGATGCTCATCAGGTTGGCCTGGACGATGGCTTCACTTTCGGCATCGAGCGCGCTGGTGGCTTCGTCCAGGATCAGAATGCGCGGATCCGTCAGCAGCGCGCGCGCGATGGCCAAGCGCTGGCGCTGGCCGCCCGACAGGTTGGCGGAGCCTTCCTCCAGCACCGTCTCGAAGCCCTTGGGCAGGCGTTCGATGAATTCGTCGGCACCGGCCAGCCGGGCGGCGCGCATCACCTCTTCCAGGGTGGCGCTCGGCTTGGCGGCGGCAATGTTCTCGCGGATGGTGCCCCGGAACAGGAAGTTTTCCTGCAGCACCACGCCGATGCTGGTGCGCAGATGATCCAGCGCGATTTCGCGCAGGTCCGAGCCGTCGATCTTGATCAGCCCTTCCTGCGGAGTGTGCAGCCCCTGGAGCAGGCGGGTGATGGTGGTCTTGCCCGATCCCGACCGGCCCATGATGCCGAAGATCGTTCCCTCGGGAATGCAGAACGATACGCCGTCCAGCGCCGGCGGGGCCGAGGGGCTGTAGCGGAAACGGATGTTGTTGAATTCCACCAGCCCCTTGAAGGGCGTGCGCAGGCCACGGCCCGACCGGGTGTCTTCACCCGGATGGTTCATGATGGTGCCCAGCATCCTGACCGACAGAGACACTTCCTGGAACTGCTGGATCAGCGAGGACATCTGCACCAGCGGCCCGACCACGCGGCCCGAGATGATGTTGAAGGCGATCAGCCCGCCGATCTGCATCTCCCGCTCCAGCACCAGATAGGCGCCGACGGAAATGACCGTGGCGGTCATCAGCTTTTCAAGCGGATGGACCAGCGATTGGGCGACCAGCGCCAGCTTCTGCACGTCGAAACGCACCCGCGCGGTATAGGCGACCCGGTGGTCCCATTCTTTACGCTGGCGGGCATCAAGGGCCAACGACTTGATGGTCCGCATGCCGTGGATGGATTCGATCAGCATCGAACTCATCTGCGTTTCCGCCTCGTACACCTTGGTGAAACGGTGTTTGAGCAACGGGATCACACAACCGACGATCAGGCTGATGGCGATGGTGAAGGCCATGACGATCATCGCCAACAGCGGCTGGTACAAGAACATCATGGGAATGAGGAAGATGAGAGCAAAGCTGTCCAGCATCGCTCCAAAGACCGGACCGGTCATGAAATTGCGGATGCGTTCAGATTGGCTCAAATTCTTCATCGTCATACCAGCCGGTGTCTTCTCAAAGAAGTCCATCGGCAGGCTGATGAGCTTGTTGTAGGTGGCGACGTTGATGCGCGCATCGATTTTACGCGTTGCGAACATCACCGTGTATTGCCGCAGATAGGTGAAGATGGTCTCGAACAGGATGACCAGAACCAGGCCGGCGGCAAGAACGTAGAGCGTGCCGAGGCTGTTGTGCACCACCACCCGGTCCAGGATGAGCTGGATGAACACCGGCATGGCCATGGACAGCACGCTCAACAGGATGGCGGCGACGCCGATATCCATATACAGGCGGCGATGGCGCAGGATTTCCGCCAGGAACCAGCGGAAGCCGAAGGGCTGCGTGGTTTCAGTAATGGCGTAATCGCGCTTCAGCAGCAGAACCTGCCCGTCCCAGGCCTCGGCGAAGCGCCTTTCATCGATGGCCAGAATGCCGTCGTCACTGGTGGACAGCGGATCGCGCAGGACGACCAGCGGCGTGTCACCGACCTTGGAGTAGCCGATGACCAGCATGGCATTGCCGTTGCGCAACTGGACGATGGCCGGAAATGCCTGTCCCAGTTTGAGCAGGTGCTGCCAGTTCATTGCGACGGTTCGAGCCTTCAGCCCGATCTTCCGGGCCATGCGCATGAGCTGCGCGAGGCCAACCTCCTGGTTCTCCACCACGAAGTCATGCTTCATTTGCTCAACGGAAACATTGATGCCGCACTGCTGGGCCACAGCAACCAGGCATCGCAGTCCCGTATGAGCGCAGGACGTCTCTGAAGCAGCGAGGGTCATGGATTCCGTTGCACGCTTTGGCTAGGGCACTCAGATTGTCAGCGGCGGGGGGAGAGTGCCACCATCCCCCGGTCCGGGCTTCTCGAGCCGACGGGATCGTAATGGAAACAGGTGCCGAGACGTAAAACTTTTTTTGTGGCCTTGCGAAACCGAACACACCGCCCGGAAACCATTGATGATCTCTCGCCCCATTCCCCCGCAAATTGCCCATTCTTCCGTCATTTTCCGTGCCGATGGAGGAAAAACCATAGGCTTGGGCCATATTATGCGCTGTCTGGCAGTGGCCGAGGCCCTGATGGAGCAGGGGAACCCATGCTGCTTTGCCGTCACGGCCTTACCGGACGCGGCAAGGCACCGTTTGGACGCGGCTGGGGCCGGGTTTATCCGGCTGACCGGCCCTGCCGGCGGCAATGAGGATCGAGCGGCCACCATGGCGCTTGCCAGCCGGGCGGGCGCCGTCGTGCTGGATGGCTATGATTTTGACGCCAGCTACCGGGCAGCCGTCGCAGGGGCAGGCCGCCCCGTACTGGCCTTCGATGACGGTGTCTTTACCGGCCAGCACCCACCAGGGCTGCTGTCCGCCGCCCTGGTGGTCAATGCATCGTCCGGTGCGGCACCGGTGGACTATGCCGTGTCGGCTCCCGGCGCGCGGCTTCTGCTGGGGCCGGCCCACGCCCCCGTGCGCCACGAGGTCCGGCACGCGGCGGCCCGGCCCGTGCTGCCGCTCGACCGGCGGCGGTCGGTCCTGCTGACCTTTGGCGGATCGGACCCGCTGGCCCTGACCGCACCGTGCATCCGGCTGCTGGCACCGCGGCTGCCGCCCGGCGTCCGGCTGGTGGCGGTGGTGGGGGGCAGCAGCCCATGGCTGGCAGACTGCCGGGCGGCGGCGGCACCGTTCGGGGATCGGGTGGCGGTCCATTACGACACTCTGGCCATGGGGGATCTGATGGCCGGGGCCGGTCTGGCGGTGTCCGCCGCCGGGGGCACGGTGGCGGAGCTGGCGGCCCTGGCGGTGCCGGCGCTGCTGGCGGTGGTGGCCGACAATCAGGCTCCGGCGGCAGCGGCGGCCGGGGCCGCTGGAATGCCGTCCTGGTGCCGGGTCGTGGACGTGCGGGGCGGGGGCGAGCAGGCCGCCGCCCGGATCACGGCAGCGGCGCTGGCCCTTTGGGATGATCCTCCGCGGCGTCAGGCCATGTCGGACGCCGCCCGTGGCCGTGTGGACGGCCAGGGGGCAGGGCGCATCGCCCAGGCGCTGCTGGATGCCATGGGCGTGGTGATGGCGGGCCGGTAACGCCCGCTGGGGACGGTCAGGGCAAGCCCTTGCGGCAGGCGGTACGGCTGAACGCGCTGCCGTTGGACAGCAGAATGGCGCATTGGGGGCCGCCGCGGTCGTGCCATTGCAGCATCAGATCGGTCTTGCCGTCGCCGTTGTGGTCGCCGGTGAACAGGAGGTCGGTGCGCCCCATCCCCGTCATCCAGACGGTTTCGGGCTTCAGCCCGTCCGGCCCGCCGAGGGCGACGCGGTATTCCAGCGTCTTGTGGTCCACGCGCACGCGGTCGGGCCAGGAATCCCCGTTGAAATCCCCCCATGCCACGTCGTCCTGGGCACCGGCGATGCCGTTGGCGCAATAGGAGGGATGGAATTTCGAGATTTTGGGATCGAACACCAGATTCTGGCAGTAGCCCTGATTGTTGCGGACGACCAGATCGGGGATGCCGTCGCCGTTCAGATCCTTGGCCTCCACCGAATCAATATGCGGCAGGTGGCGGGCCTTTTCATCCTGGGTTTCCTGATACCCCTTTCCGACCCGGATCGACACCCACAGAGATCCGTTGCCGTCCCGGTCCACGATGTCCTCGTACCCGTCACCGTTGAAGTCGGCATGGGCGATGTCCAGTTGCTCGCTGTCCTGCTCCAGACCGTATTCACCGATGGCATAGGCCGCGAAGTCGAACACCAGCGCCTGGTTCGGCTCCACCCGCCCGCGCACCGACAGCCGGTCGTCCGGCGCCAGGGTCAGCGGGAACGGCAGGATCATCGGCAGGGTGTCGCTGGACTGGCCGGGAATGTGGGCGGGCAGGGGAATGTCGGCGACCCGCTTGCCGTTGACGAACACCTCCAGCCCGTGGGCGGTGGGCAGGGTGCTGGTCAGGTTGCTGAGAAAGACGCCGATGCCGTGGATGCGCACCGGCTTGCCGCTGGTGTTGCGGTAATCGGTGAAGGGAGCGGTGCGGCGGCCGGGATCGGCCACATAGCTGCGGTCGCGGTACGGGGAGCGGTAGCTGGTGACCGCCGGCTCCGTGACCAGATCGGCGCGCACCAGCTCGGCGCGGTAGTAGAGCGACATGAAGGCGCCGTCTTCCAGACGGTCGTTGGAGACCTCCGCCACGCCGCCCTGGCCCAGCGGCACCAGTCCCGACACCGAGCCGATGGACAGGCGCTGGCCGGGGGCGAAGCGGAAGCCGCCCGCCGGCACCGCCATGGTTTCCAGCCCGCCCATCTTCGCCGGCGGCACGAAATATTCGTGCAGGATCAGCATCTCCTCCCCACTGGTCAGCGAGACCTCCTTGCCGTTGTTGATGATGGCGATGCCCAGGTCGGTCTCGATGCTTTCGTCCTTGCGGGGCCGGGTGCGGTCGATGGCATAGGTCAGGCTGACCAGCCGGTATTCGGCCCCGGAATCGTTGAGCAGCGTGTTGTGCCCCCCCAGGCTCTTGGGGTTGGAGGTTTTGCCCTTCTGCACCGTGCCCGTGTAGATGATCCGTTCCGGTGTTTCGGACAGCCGGCTCACCTGGGGCTGCCGCAAGCCGTAGATCCAGCTTTCCTCCGCCCGCAGGGGCGCGGAAAGGACGGCTGCCGACCCGGCAATCAGGGCCGCCAGAGCGATAAGGCTGCGATGCATGAAGACCTCTTTCGGAAACGGTCGCGATCAGGTTGGACGGCGGCGCGGCTTTCGTGAAAAGCGCGTGTCTCTTTTCAAGGTAAAAGCGCGTGTCTCTCTTCAGGGTAACGGACGAAAAATGACCGGTCCTTACTATCAGTCCTCCGCTCGTACTGTCCAGGCACAGCCGGGGAAGGGCCCCGTTTGTCGGTATGGGCGGGCGCTTATTATCGATCCCGTAACCTTCTGCCGCCACCATGCCGCCCATGGTTGATGCCGGGTGGGCGCTCCATGGAATTTGCTTCTGGTATGGGCTGGGATGGCCGATTAGAAATCAGCCGCTCGGATGCAGACGGCCACGACCGATGGAGAGGTTCACAGTGCGCATCATCAGTCATCGCGGTTATTGGCGGTCGCGCGGGGAGCAAAACCATCGGGTCGCCTTCGAACGGTCGCTGGATCTGGGCTTCGGCATCGAAACGGACCTGCGGGACGACAACCGCATGGTGGTGATCTCTCACGATCCCCCCCCGTCCGCCCCGGACGCGGTGATGACCCTGGATGCCTTCCTGGCCCTGTGCGCCGGGCACGGGCCGGGGCTGACGCTGGCGCTCAACATCAAGGCCGACGGGCTGCAGACCGCCGTGCGCGAGGCCCTGGACCGCCATGGTGCCCTGGGCAACGCCTTCGTCTTCGACATGTCGGTTCCCGACACCCTGGGCTATCTGGCCGTGGGGGTTCCGGTGTATGTCCGCCACAGCGACGTGGAGCCGGAACCGGTGCTCTATGACCGGGCTGCCGGGGTGTGGCTGGACCAGTTCCACAGCGATTGGATCGGCCCCGGCGACATTACCCGGCATCTGGACGCCGGCAAGGATGTGTGTCTGGTATCGCCCGAACTCCACCGCCGGGACCATCGCGCCCAATGGGAACGGCTGGTCGCCGACCCAGCGGTCATCGGCCACAGCCGTTTCTTCCTCTGCACTGATTTTCCCGAAGACGCACGGGAGTTTTTCCATGCCTGAGATCCTGGCGGTCATTTTCGATATGGACGGCGTGCTGATCGACGCCAAGGAATGGCATTACGAGGCGCTGAACCGCGCCTTGCGGCTGTTCGGCCACGAAATCAGCCGTTACGATCATCTCCACGCCTATGATGGGCTGCCCACCCGCAAGAAGCTGGAGATGCTGACCCGTCAGCATGGGCTGCCGTCTGGATTGCACCGCTTCATCAATGACCTCAAGCAGCAGTACACCATGGAAATCGTCCATGCCCGCTGCAAGCCTGTCTTCGCCCATGAATATGCCCTGGCCCGCCTGAAGAGTGAGGGATTCCGTCTGGGCCTGGCCTCCAACTCCATCCGCCGGACGGTGGAGACCATGATGGATTATGCCAATCTCACCGGCTATTTCACCGCCATGCTGTCCAACGAGGACGTGGAGCGGGCCAAGCCCCATCCCGATATTTATCTGAAGGCGGCCGGACTTCTTGGGGTCGCCCCGGATGCCTGCCTGGTTCTGGAGGACAACGCCCACGGCATCCAGGCCGCCCACGCCGCCGGCACTCATGTGTTGGAGGTGGGAACGGTTCATGACGTGACGTATGACCGCATCCGCCACGCCATCGATACCATCGGCAAAAGTGCCGGAGACGGGCAGGGCGCCGTTCTGGAAAAAGGTGTGGCATGATCAATATCCTGGTGCTGCTGGCCGGCTCCAGCACCCCGTTCCGCGAGGCCGGATATTCCTATCCCAAGAGCCTGATCGAAATCGCCGGCTTGCCGGCGGTAGAACGGGTTCTGGCCGCCTACCGCCCGCTGGAAGCGCTTGGCGCCCGTTTCATCTTCGTGGTGCGGGGGGACGAGAACCGGCGCTTTCACATCGGCATGGTCCTGCGGCTGCTGATGCCGGATGCCATGGTGGTGGAAACGCCGGGAGAAACCGCGGGCGCGGCCTGCACCGCTCTGCTGGCCGTCGCCGAGATCGACAACGGCAGCCCGCTGATCATTGCCAACGGCGATCAGATCATCGACCATGACCTGAGAAACGTTGTGGCCGATTTTCAGAATCGTGGTTTGGACGGCGGCATCCTGGTGTTCAAGGCGGTGCATCCCCGCTGGTCCTATGTCAAATGCGACGATGATGGGCTGCTGATCGAAGCGGCGGAAAAACGCCCCATCAGCGATCTGGCCACCGCCGGCTTTTACTGGTTCGCCCGTGGGCGGGATTTTGTCCGTGCGGCCGAGCGCATGATCCTGAAGGACGCTCATGTGGACAATGCCTTCTTCATCTGTCCCGCCTACAACGAGATGATTCTGGACCAAAAGCGCGTCGGTGTTCACCTCATGACGCGGGATGCCTATCACTCCCTGGCAACCCCGGCCCTGATGCAGCGGTATGAGGAGCAGGTATTGAGCGGCCGTTGCGTGGAGAGACAGCCATGAAGGTCGATCGGCTGGATGGGATGGTACGAGGCTGGTTCGTCGGCGCCTTTGAGCCGACGGTCCTGCACACCACCGACGTGGAAGTGGGGGTGAAACGCTACCCGGCAGGTGTTCGCGAAAGCGCGCATGTTCACAAGATCGCCACGGAAATCACAGTCATCCTGGAAGGAACGGCCGAAATGAACGGCCGGACCTTGACCGCTGGCGACATCGTGACGGTGGAGCCGGGCGAAGTGGCCGATTTCCATACCCTGACCCCGGTCACCACCGTGGTGGTGAAGCATCCGGGTGCCCCCGACGACAAATATCTGGTGGAGCCGGCCCGATGAGCGGCGTGCTGAACATCGTCATTCCCATGGCCGGGCGGGGGCAGCGTTTCGCCAGCGTGGGGTATACCGATCCCAAACCGCTCATCCCTGTTCATGGGCACCCCATGATTCGGGTGGTGATCGAAAACCTGCGTCCCTCCCGTCCGCACCGTTTCATTTTCCTGTGCCTGGCCGAGCATCTTGAGCGCTATGCCCTGGCGGACAAGCTGACCATGTGGGCGCCGGGGTGTACGGTGATCCCGGTGGACCGGGTGACCGAGGGGGCGGCCTGCACCGTGCTGCTGGCCCGTACGCTGATCGACAGCAACGATCCGCTGATGATCGCCAACTGCGACCAATGGATCGATGCCGGTATCGACCATTATCTGGCCTGCATGGATACCGATGGCGTTGATGGCCTGATCATGACCATGGACGACGGGGATCCCAAATGGTCCTTCGTCGGCTTTGACGCTGCCGGGCGTGTCAATCGAGTGGTGGAGAAGGAACCCATTTCACGGGAGGCAACGGTCGGGATCTATAATTTCCGCCGGGGCCGGGACTTCGTTGCCGCCGCAGACGCTATGATCACCGCCGGCCTGCGTGTCAACGGTGAGTTTTACGTTGCTCCAACGTATAATCAGATGATCGCCCATGGTGCCACCATCGTGTGCCATTCCATCGGGGCCGTGGATGCCGGCATGTATGGTATTGGCATTCCCGCCGACCTTGAACGGTTTCTGGGGTTGGCGGTGTCTCGGAAGGCGGTGTCTGCTCTCATGGAGGGGGCCACGGATGCGCAACCCGGTTCCAAACCACAGCTAAGCTGAGCAAGGGGAAGGCAAGACAGGGGAAGCTTCTGTCTTGCCTTCCCTTTTGCCGATTATCCAAGATTTTTTCTGGGAAAAAATGGTCCTTTCCCCAGATTTTGCCCTTCTTTCACGTGAATGAAATCGTGCATTCCGATTCCGGCAGAACAGTCTCCAAAAACAATACGGGAAACGGAATTTGCCTGGAGCGGAACCCGCGGCTATAATCGGATATTGTTTATGCTGCGGCTTGGTTTACATTCCTCATGAATCTCCTGACACCGCGTGGTGCTACGACGGGACCGTCGGCCTTACCGACGGCTCCGAATGCGGATGGCGATGCCCAAGATGAATTTCGTCGCCAATTGCGTTGGGCTTGGCGGGTTCTCTGGCGGGGCAAGCATCTGGTTCTGGGGTGTCTGCTGCCGGTGATGGTGCCGACGTTCCTGTACTTGCAGCAGGTCACGCCGCGCTATATGGCGGAAGCCCGTATTTCAATTGAAGCCCCGGATGTGCGCAACGCTCTGGACGACCGTCCGGCGGTGCGGGCCTGGATGTCGGAGCAGGTGGTGCAGACCGAAGCGGATCTGCTGACGTCCACCGTCATCGCCCAGCGGGCGATCGATAAGCTGAAGCTGAAGGACGACCCTGAATTCAACCCGGCGCTGCGTCAGCCCAAGCCTTTGCAGGTCTTCCTGTCCAAGCTCAACCCGTTGAACTGGCTGATGTCGTTTGATGGCGGCGACGGCAATGCCACGGCCAGCCTGTCGCCGGCGGCCAGCGAACAGGTTGATAACGCGGCGATTGTGCAGGCGTTTTTGTCGAAGGTGTCGGTGAAGATTCCGCGCCGGTCCTTCATCATTTCGGTGGCCTACACCTCGGAGAGCCGCGAGAAGTCGGCGCTGATCGCGAACACGCTTGCTGACCTTTACGTTCTGGACCGCCTGGAAGCGAATTTTGACGAGACGCGGCGTGTTGCGGACTGGCTGGGGGAGCGTCTGGAGAAGCTTCGGCAGGATGTTGAGGTTGCGGAAACGGCGGCAGAGGAATTCCGGTCGCGTTACGGGCTGCGGCGGCGTGGCGAGCAGAGCGCACCGATCAAGG
This sequence comes from Azospirillum fermentarium, assembly GCF_025961205.1. NCBI lineage: Bacteria > Pseudomonadati > Pseudomonadota > Alphaproteobacteria > Rhodospirillales > Azospirillaceae > Azospirillum > Azospirillum fermentarium. Next base: position 204,005 of record NZ_JAOQNH010000004.1, on the reverse strand, counting down.
ACCAGCAGCTTTCGGAGCTGAGTTCGAAGCTTGTGATCGCGCGTTCGGAGCTTGCGCAGCGCCAGGCCCGGCAGCAGCAGGTGCGGGAGCTTCTGCGCGCCCGTGGGAGCATCGACGCGATTTCGGACGTTTTGCAGTCTCCCCTGATCCAGCGTCTTCGTGAGCAGGAGACGCAGCGCAGCCGGGAGATGTCGGAAGCGCTGAAGACCTACGGAGAACGTCACCCCCGGATCCTGGGGATCCGTGCGGATCTGGAGGATCTTCGCCGCCGGATCAACGACGAGGTTGAGAAGGTCGCCTCGGCGATTTCCAGCGAAGTCGAGGTTGCGGCCACGGGGGTACGGGAGCTTGAGCGCCAGTTGGACAGGGCGCGTCAGGTTTCCGATCGGGCTGGTGAGGCCGAGGTCCGGCTGCGGGAGCTTGAGCGCCAGGCCGATGCCACCCGGGCGGTCTACGAGGCATTCCTGACCCGGTTCAAGCGCGAGGCTGAACAGCGACAGGTCCAGCGCGCCAACGCTCGAATCATTTCGCCCGCCGAAATTTCCCTTTCGCCCTCTTATCCGCCGAAGCGGTCGATCTTGACCGCCGCCCTGGGAGCGGCGGTGCTGATCGGGGTGATCCTGGTGTTCCTGCTGGACCGTCTCGACAGTTCGGTGCGCTCGTCGGACGAGGCTGAGGAACTGACCGGTCTGCCGACCGTGGCCATGGTGCCTTTGAACCGGCGGCGCCTCAAGGGGTCGGTCAGCGAGGACATCCTCAACAACCCGCGCTCGTCCTTGTCCGATGCCGTGCGCAGCCTGCGCACCGCCCTGGATTTGCAGGGGCACACCAAAAGCCCGCGCATCATCCTCATCACGTCGTCTGTGCCGCGTGAAGGCAAGACCTATGTGTCCATGTGCCTGGCCATGATGTTTGCCAAGGCGCATCCACGCGTGCTGCTGATCGACGCCGACGTTCACCGGCCCAACATGTTCCGTATGCTGGGGATCGATGGGGAGCGCGGATTGGTGCAGATTCTGGCAGGCGAAGTCGGCGAAAGCGACGTCATCGTGCCCAACGCGGCGGGCAGCCTGGATTTTCTCCCCGCTGGTAAGGCGCTCAACACCGCCGAAATCATCAACGGGGCCGGGATGGCGGCGTTGATCGAACGGCTCTCCTCCCGTTACGATCACATTATCATCGACTCTCCGCCGGTGCTGGCGGTGGCCGATACGCGCGTGCTGGCCTGTTTGGCCGATCAGGTGATTTATCTGATCAAATGGAATGAAACGTCACGCGATGCGGTCCGCAACGGTATCAAATTGTTGCGGAGCGTCGGTGCGCCACTGTTCGGCGTGGTTCTTTCCCAGGTTAACCAACGCAAGCATGACCGCTATGGTTATGGTGATTATGGTTATTATTATGGCCGTTATCATGAATATTATGGTGGGGAAGAACGCTGAATAGCCGGCTGGGCTGGCGGCTTGTCTTTTCTTCATCACTGTCAAGGCCGGATCCCCTACCCCCCAAGGCCCTGTTTGTGGCCAACACGTTCCGCAGGTACGGCAACACGGATGCCGTACCTGCGGGAAAGGGACGAAGATAAGCCAGATGAGTTTTCCCGCCCACGGCATCCAATACCCCCACCATCCTACGCGCCCACAACCCTCGCTTCGCACGGCTGTGTGTGTGCTGGTTGGGTTGACGATAGGACTCAACCTGGAACTAATCGGGCGGATTACCGGCAGCGAGCTGGTTTTGCTATTTCTTTTGCCGATCCTGATCGTCACGCACAGCATTCCACCACTGCCTCCACCAATCCGGCGGCTGATTTTCTTATCGTTTGTATGGTTTTGTGCGCAATTGATCAGCGATCTGGTCAATCATACCAGTTTCGACAACATGGCACGCGGCATGGCACGCGCCATGATGACGGGGGCGTTGCTGCTGGGTTATTACAGTCTGGGGCTGGATAATCGCAAGCGGGTCATCGTTCTCTTCACCGCCAACGCTATCGGACTGGCTATCGGCTACCTTTTGGAACCGAGTGAACTGATTCAAGCTGATTCTTGGAAATTCGGTTATGGGCGGCCGGTCACCATGCTGGCGGTTGTGGCGGCCGGCATGCTGTGGAGTGCGCGCCTGCCGCTCTTGGCAATCGGCCTGTGCCTTGTGACGGTAGTGGTCAATCTGGTGCTGGGATTCCGCAGCATGGCCGGCATGGTGTTCATGGTGGCACTGGGGATCGCCATGGTTCCGTTCCTGGAACGATGGTTCAAGAATGGCTCGATGTCGAAGATTTTTTTGGTGTCCATATTCCTCATCGGTGGAGCCGGTATCATCGTCGAGATCTATGAATACACGGCTTCCGAGGGGATGTTAGGTGAAGACGCTAAATTGAAGCTGTCTGCGCAGACTGAATCTTATGGCCTTCTTCTTTCAGGGCGAGCCGAAGTATTTGTGTCCAGCCTGGCGATTATGGACCGCCCATTTTTCGGCCATGGATCGTGGGCTACCAGCGATTATTACTATGATATATTTATGGATCATTTCGGATATTCATTAACCAGCCTTCCTGACACCCCAAATCCGATCCCAACTCATTCATTCCTTTTCGGTGCTTGGACGGAAGGAGGGGTTTTCTCGGCTCTTATCTGGCTTTATGTGCTTGGCCTGCTGATCAGAGTCTCTTTCAAGCTGATCCGGCAACCTGGATTGGTCCACCCCATCTCATTGTTTTGTTTTTTTGACTTGAGCTGGAATGTTTTCTTCTCTCCGTACGGCCTCGATGGCCGCGTCAACGCTTGCTTTGAAATCGTCGTTCTGACGATGCTTCTGTCCGCACCGCCGACGCCGACGCCGTCTCGGCCCAGACCACAGCCTCATCCCCCCCTGCCCTCGGGGGCAGCATGACGTCACCGTTTCAGATTATCACGTCAAACGGTTTTGCTCGCTATAACTTGGCCGACGCGTCGGCAGAACTGGCGAGCCGGGGTTGCTTGGCGCGTCTGATGACGGGGGCTTATCCGACCGGAATGGCATGGCGTTCGGCAGAGCGTCTGGGCGTGACCAAACAAAGAAAACTGGCGCGCCTGGCTGCGCGTGGTGTCGATGTTCCGCCATCCCGCATTGATGCGCTGTGGACGACGGAAGCCGTGCACGCCAGCGGCATGGTGCTGCGGCGGCTGCCTGCCGCGTTTCATCGACTGGCGGATTGGCTGGACATCGCCGGCTACCGCCTGTATGGCCGTCAAGCGGCCCGGATCATCGCGTCTGCCGATACGTCCGTGCCGACGATCTATCATTATCGGTCGGGGTTCGGGCAGGAGTCCGTCGCATGCGCCCGTGCCCGCGGTATGATCGTTTTGTGTGAACACACCATCGCCCATCCTCGTTTGGTTGATTACCTGACCAGACATGGGGGCCGGTTTCCGCCGCCCGGCGCGCGCCCGGCCCCGAGCCGCTTCTGGCATCACATCCTCGACGATGTGGAACGTGCCGAGCATGTGGTGGTGAATTCCGATTTCGTCCGCCAGACCTTTCTCCATCAGGGCTGGCCGGAAGACCGGGTTCATGTAGTCTACAGCGGGGTCGATCAGCCCTGCCTCGACCAGCTGCCGCAACGGCGGCCTGTCACAGGCCAACCCATGCGCTTGTTGTTTACCGGAGGACATGATCCGCGCAAAGGGATCGACGTTTTAATAAACGCCCTATTCGGTTTGGACGATATACCGTGGCGCCTTGACATTGTTGCTGGTGTCCATCCCGATGCCAAGCAACGGTTCAGCAACTTCCTGGCCGACCCACGAGTGCGGGTGTACGATCTGGTTCCCCGCTCCGAATTGACGGCGCGCCTGACGGCTTCCGATATTTTCGTCTTTCCTTCCCTGGCCGAAGGATCGGCGCGGGTGGTGTTCGAAGCGTTGGCCTGTGGATGCTTCGTCATCACCACCCCCAACAGCGGCAGCATCGTTGAACATGATCGCCATGGCTTCCTGGTACCGCCGGGCGATGCGGAGGCGCTGCGGGCCGCGTTGCGCCGGGCATTCGCCATGGGACGGGACCGGCTGGCGGCAGCCGGCGCGGCAAATGCCGCATTGATCCGTACCGATTACAACCAGCACCGTTACGGCGACCGCTTGACGGCCCTGTACGAGAGGCTGCTGGCCATGCATGCCTCTTTCCCCTAGCCGTTCCGGCACAAAGGCCCACCTTTCGATGACCGTTGTTCCAGCCCGTCCGCTTCGTCTGGCTTATCTGGTGAGCCACCCGATTCATTATCAGGCTCCCCTGTTGCGCATGATCGCGGCCCAGCCGGACATTGATCTGACCGTGTTCTTTCAATCCGACTACCTTCTGCGCCCGACGGTCGATCCCGATTATGGGGTGACAATCGATTGGGAAACCGATCTCATCGGCGGTTTCAACAGCGTATTCCTCCCACGGATCGGCTCCGGCAATCAGTTCAGTTTCTTTCGGCCCTGGACCTACGGCTTGTGGAGGCGGCTGGTTGCCGGACGCTTCGATGCGCTGTGGGTGCATGGCTATGCCCGTTTCGACAACATCCTGGCGATGATGATGGGACGAGTGCTGGGACTCCGCATCCTGGTACGGGACGAGGTTACACAGGACAGCAAGGCACGCGGCCCGATCCGCTCCGGGCTGAAGCGGCTGTTCTTCCAGTTTTTGCGCGGGCTGTGCGATGGTTTCACCGTCATCGGCACGCGCAACGCCGCCTATTATCGCCAGAACGGGATTCCCGACCAGCGGATGTTCCTCGTGCCCTACGCTGTGGACAACGCCTTTTTTCAAAACCGTTCCGCCGCCGCGGGCCGGCAAAGCCCGGACCTGCGCCGGGAACTGGGGCTGGACATGAATGTTCCGGTCATCTTGTTCGTTGCCAGGCTGCTGGAACTGAAACGGCCTGATACGCTGCTCGCGGCCTATGCCAGGATCGCCGGCGGGGCGGAAGCGGAACAGCCCTATCTGGTTTTCGTCGGGGATGGGCCGATGCACGAGTCCCTGGCGGCAGAAGCCGCGCGCCTGGGTCTGAACCGCGTGCGCTTCGCCGGGTTCGAAGGTCAGTTGCGCTTGCCGGCCTATTACGCCATGGCCGACGTCTTCGTGCTGCCATCGGAATGGGAGCCGTGGGGGCTGGTGGTGAACGAAGCGATGAGCTGCGGGGTGCCGGTAATCGTCAGCGACCGGGTGGGATGCCAGACCGATCTTGTGCGTGACGGAGACACAGGCCTGGTGGTTCCTACCGGCGATATTGACGCTCTGGCCGCGGCGTTGCGCCGGTTGCTGACCGACCGCACTGCAGCGGCGACCATGGGCGAGGCCGGGCGGGCGCTGATCGACCGCTGGGATTACGCCGCGGACCTGCGCGGCCTCCGGCAGGCGCTGGGGGTGCCGGACCCCCTGCCCGCGCCGTGATGGCCCACGCGATGAAAATTTCCATTGTCACCATCAGCTATAATCAGGCCGAGTTTCTGGAGCGGGCCATGCGCTCGGTCTTGGAGCAGGATTATCCCAACATCGAGTACATCGTCGTCGATCCCGGTTCGGTCGATGGCAGCCGGGCGCTGATCGGCCGTTACGGCCATCGTCTGTCCCGCGTTATCCTCGATCCCGACAATGGTCCGGCGGACGGCCTCAACCATGGGCTGGCGGTAGCAACGGGCGAGGTCTTCGCCTTTCTCAACGCCGATGATTACCTTCTCCCCGGCGCGGTCGGAGCCATCATGGCCGGCTTTCGCGCCCACCCCGACAGCGACGTGCTGTATGGCCACGGCTCTATCGTGGATCTTCGCCACGGCCGGAGCCGCCGGGTTTTGGCCACGGCACCGATCACACCTTGGCGGCTGGCCCATGGCGGGGTGTTTCTGCTGCAACAGGCCAGTTTCTATCGCACCGATGCCGTGCGGGCGGTGGGCGGTTTCAATGCAGCCAACCGCACCTGCTGGGATGGTGAACTGATTGCGGAATTGCTGCTGGCGGGCCGGCGTTTCCGGCTGCTGCCGGCGGATCTGGCGGTGTTCACGCTGCACGCGCAGTCCATCTCCGGAACGGGGGCGCTTGAGGACCGGTATCATGCCGACTGGACGCGGATTTGCCAGCGTCTCACCGGACGGGGGCCGGATTGGCTCGACCCGGCCCGGCGTCTGGCGGCGCGCAGCCTCAAATGGGCCGGCAACCCACGGGCCTTGGCCGTACGGCTCGGCTGGGGCTGGTCATGATGACCGCCATCCGCAACCGTCTTTTCCAGGGCAGCTTTGTTCGTAACGGGGCCGTGCGGCGGCTGGCCCTGGGCGTGGGGATTCAGGGGCTGACCTTTGTGATCCAGACGCTGCTGCAGTTCCTGTCGGTCCCCATCTGTCTGTCGGCATGGGGTCCGGTGGTCTATGGTGACTGGCTGGTCCTGATGGCGGCGGGTGGCCTGCTGATGGTGGCGGATTTCGGGATGCAAGGCCATCTGGGCAACGGTCTGCGGGCGGCCTGGGCGCGCGGCGAACAGGCCGCCGGACAGCGCATCCTCCAGGCGGGGCTGGGGACTTATGCACTGTCGCTGTCGGTGCTGCTTGCCGTGCTTGCGGGGTCCCTGATGCTGTTGGATGTTCCGTCCCTGCTGGGGGTCGAACAGCTAGAGCATCCGCAAGCAACCCTGGTGCTGCTCGGCCTATCAACCCTCCTGCTGCTGCCGCGGGAACTCACGCTGTCGGTCTATGCCGCCCGCGGCCAGTTTTCCCGTCAGGTCGGCGACTTTCTCGTGCTGACATCCGCCCAGCAGGGAACCGTGATCGGCGTCACGTTGGCTGGGGGCAGCCCGATACAGGCGGCGGCAGCCTACGGCACCGTCAGCCTGCTGGTGGGATGGGGTGTTTCGCTCTGGTCGTTGCGGCGGCGCCATCCCGACGTTGCCTTCATGCCATGCCGTCCCGCGGCGGCAGAGTTGTGGGAGCTGGCTGTAAAATCTCCGTTCTACGGCCTCCAGCAGAGCGGCGGCGTGCTGCTGGTGCAGTTGCCGGTCATTCTGCTGGGCCGTCTGTCGTCGCCGGGGGCGGTGGTGGTCTTCAGCACCATGCGCACCCTGACCGGGGTCATCCGCCAGTTCGCCAATCAGTTCGCCACCGTTGCCGGGCTGGAGATGGCGCATCTTTATGCCCGTGGCGACGTTGCCGGCACCGCCCGCCTGCACCGCATCCTGTGCCCGGTGGCCGGGGCCGTCATCGGGACCATCAGCGGCGTGACCCTGGCCGTCGGCCCCTGGTTTCTTGGTCTGTGGACGCATGGAAACGTGGCGTTCGACCGGCCGCTGGCGGCCACCTTCGTCGCGGCGGCGGTCTTGATGACGCCGGCCTATTGCGCCATGGGCCTGCTGCGCCTGATTGGCCGCCCGCAGCCTCTGGCGCTGGCTATGCTGCTCCAGGCCGCCGCCATGATCCTGCTGGCCCTCATTCTGATCCCTGACCGGGACGCTCTGGGGGCGGCCATCGCGGTGGGGATGGCGGAGATCATGGTGGCAACCCCGATCATGCTTCGCGCGGCCTCCAGGGCGCTTTCCTCTCCCATTCTTCCGGTTCTGGTCCGCACATACGCTGCCGCAGTGGTTGCCGGGGGCTGTTGTCTGGCGATGGCGGCCGGGATACGCGCCGCCATCGCCGGGTGAAGGGGCGCCCGATGATACACATCGATGATGATCCTCGAAACCAGTGGGCAGGGATGGGACCGATAGAAACCAGGGCGCGGGTCACCGTGGCGATCCTGACCCTGAACGAGGCTGGACGCCTGCCTGCGTGTCTGGCCGCCGTGCCGCCCGGCTATCCGGTCCTGGTGGTCGATTCCGGCAGCACCGACGCCACGGCCGACATTGCCCGCAACGCGGGGGCCAGGGTGCTGGTCAATCCATGGCCGGGCTATGCCGCGCAACGCAATTTCTGCCTCGACGCCTGCCGCGGGCTGGCAGACTGGGTGCTGTTCATCGACGCGGATGAAATTTTCCCCCCGGCCTTTTTCGATTGGCTGGACAGGAACGTGTCCGCCGGGGCCCCCGGCTTCGATGTGGTGCAGATTCCGTCCGTGCTGATCTGGGATGGCCAGCCGTTGCGCCATGCCCCCGGCTATCCGATCCATCATCCCCGTCTGGCACGGGTGGAAACCGTCCGTTTTGTGCCCAACGGGACAGGGCATGGGGAAACCGTCGCCGAACCGTGCCGCCAGATCCGCTGCCCTATTCCCTATGACCATTTCTTCTACGACGGTGATCTGGCCGGTTGGATGCGCAAGCATATCGGGCTGGCACGGCAGGAGGTCTCGTCGGCCGAAGCCGCCGGAAAAACGGCCCACGTCACCTTCCGCGCTCTGCTCAACCGGCTCGCCGGGTGTGGGGCATGGCGGATACCGGCGCGGTTCCTTTACCATTATGTGTGCCAGGGGGGCTTTCGTGACGGCCGGGCCGGTTTGGCCTATACCCTGATGTACACATGGTACGAGGCGACGAAATGGACGTTGCGCCGCGCCGGACGGCGGCCCTGATTGCGACACACATCGCACCGGCCCGCGGATTCGGGGGAGTGGCCGAATGCGCGGCGGCCTTGGCGCAGGCCTGGGCACGGCGGGGCCATGCCTTTTCGGTGGCCGTCAGCGACGGATCCTGCGGACCGGCCTTGCGGGCAGGGGATCTTGACCTTCCCGCTCGGGCCACGGTCCGGCTGTATCGGGCGGCATGGCCTGTCCGCTGGGGGTTTGGTTGGGGGGCGATGACGACTGTCTGGGCCACCTGCCGTGATGCCGGCAGTTGTTACATATGCGGCATCGCCACATGGCCGACCACCCTGGCCTATCTGTTCTGCCGCTGGTTGGGCCGGCCTTATGTCGCCGCCACCCACGGCGGTCTGATGCCCGCCCACGTCGCCCATATCCGACGGAAGAAGCCGTTGAAATGGCTGTTTTACCGCCTGCTTGTGCTGCCGGCCCTGCGCCAGGCCGCCGCCGTCCATGTCACCAGCGGCCTGGAAGGAGACGGGGTGCGCGCATGGCTGCCGGACGCAGCCATCGTGGAAATTCCCAACGGAATTGACATCGGCTTCTGGTGGACTCCACCTCGCAGGCGTGCTGCCGGTGACGGGCTGCGGCTGTGCTACGTCGGCCGGCTGAGTCGGGAAAAGGGCATTCTGGGATTCTTGAAAATATGGGATCGGATCCGCGGCCCGGTCGATCGCCTGACCATTGTGGGAGAAGGGAACGGTGATTACGCCGCGGCAACCCATGCCATGGCCACGCGGATCGGTAACGCCGTCAGGCTGATGGGCTCCCTGGATCGTGCCGGTGTGCGCCAGGCGCTCGCGGATTGCGATTTCCTGGTCTTGCCGTCGGGGCTGGACGATGGCGACGTCCGGGAAAACTTCGGGATCGCCGCAGCGGAGGCGCTGGCTGCCGGACGGCCCTTGCTGGTCCCGCGGGGCTTGGCATGGGACATGGCCGAACGTGAAGGTTTCGGCATTCTGTTCACCCCCGACGAAGCGGGGGTGGCGGCGGCTCTGCAGCGGGCGGCGGCAGCGGATCCGGTGGCCTGCGCACAGGCGGCAACCACCTGGGTTGCCGCCCATTGCGATCTCGATGACACGGCGGAACGGCTGTGGCGGATCCTCTACGCATCGGCCAATCCCGATCCGCGACCGTAGGGTCGCGGCTCTGCGTTCCATCATCCGCTCACCTCCTACCACCCGACAAGCGGTGAGCTTCCCCCGTCATGCCTAGTTTCTGTAACTGCCAAGGCCATCCTTATCCAAGGCGGCGGAACAGGACATCGGCTTGCACCGGGTTGCCCGCGGCATCCCAGCAGGGCTGCCAATACACCGTGGCCTGAAATCCCGCTGCGGCAAGAAGATCGGTAACCTCGTTGATTAGACCCTGCCCCTGATAGAGTTCGACAAACGAGCACTCCACATAGACCCAATCGAAGCAGGGCAGCACGCCGGCCGCACCGCGCAGAACCCCTATCTCTCCCCCTTGAGTGTCGATTTTCAGGAGGGATGGCGCTTGCAGATCTGTTGCACTCACGATCTCATCCAGCCGGACAGCCGCGACCGGCTCCTCTCCCACCTCTTGGGTCCCGGGGAACTGCGCGGTTTGCCGCTGGGAGATCGGGTGCAGCGATGAGCTGTCCATGCGGGCGGAGACATGCATGGTGCGTTGCCCGGACGCCTCCGCCAAAGCCAGGCAATGCCTCACGAGCCGGGGTTCGCTTCCGCTCCATGCTCCCAGCCGGGTAAAAGCTGCCGCCAGAGGTTCGAAGGCATACACCCTTGCATGTGGGAACAATTCCAAGGCCAAAAGGCTGAATTGCCCCTTGTTGGCCCCCACGTCCACGACGGTGCGGACATCACCCAGGCCGCGCAACAAGGCTTCGTGCTCAATGCCCGCGGCCACACCAGCCAGAAGCCCGCGGCAGAAACGCGGCGTCCGTACCAGCACGGCGGCTTTGCGCAGTTTACGGGCAAGCTCGCTCCAAAACCTGCCGTTCATGATCCACTCTTTCCCCCGATTGCCGTTTCAAGAGCGGCGCAAAAGCGTGGCCCGATCCGGTCGATATCGAACGCAGACCGGGCGTAACGCCGCTGCCCGGCGGCCAGGCGGGCACGCAAATCCAGGTCATTGCGCAGGCGGCGGGCGGCGGCGATAAAACCGCTCCGATCGGAAGCATCGACGCACACGCCCGCCTCCTCCCGTTCGATCACGCGGCGCGCCAGATTGGACGCCGGTGCCGCGGCAAGGATTGGCCGCTCAGCGCAAAAATAAGAGTAGATCTTCGATGGGGCTGATATTACCCCGGCGAAATCCTCCAGAAGAGTCAGAAGCGCGTCACCGGTTGCCAGGACATCGGAAACACACTCGAAAGGCTGGTAATCGAAGAGCAGCAAATTATTCAACCCTTCCGCCGCCTTGACCTCTTCCAACTGGGCTCTCCCCGGACCCTGGCTGACCACCACGACCCGTGTTGACGGATCATCACGGTAGGCACGGGCCAAATCGGCCAAAAGACCAGGGTTGTGCTTCATCCCCAAGGTGCCGGCATAAAGAAAGACGAAAACATCGGTCAGACCATGCGCCTTGGCCCACGGATTTTCCTTGGGGCGGACGGTGATCGCGTCAGCGGGTGCCCAGTTTTCGATAACTGTGGTGTGAGGGTGGCTCACCCCCTCCCCTTTCAGGAGTGGGACGAAATCGTCGGTGATCAGGATCAAACCAGCACAACGGCGCAGGGTTTGGTATTCCGTCACCTGCAGGTGACGCAACGCCGCCCACCGTATCAAGGCGGGCCAGCGGCGAACCGCCATGGCGGCACCAACGGCGAACACATCCTGGACCCAGCACACCAGAGGGATTCCCGCCCGGCGCGCCGTTGCGGCAAGCCGCGCTTGGGCCGCCGGCGGGCAATTGGCGGACAGAATGACATCGGGCCGAAACGCCGCGGTACGGCGGCCCAGACAAGAGCCATAGGCCATGTCCTGCATCCACCGACGCACAAGCTGGTATTTCGGCAAGGGCCGCCCCAGTGACAGTCCTTCGACCGTCAGCCCCGGCGGGCCGTCTGTCTGCTGGGCCAGTGGCCCCCGCGGGGATTCCACATCGTCGCAATGCACATGGAGAACCGTGTGTCCTTGGCCAGCCAGCCAACGGCTGAGCTGCAGAGGGAAGGCATAACCCGCGTAATCATGCACAACGATGCGGCGGGGCACCGTCACCGCCTTGGCCCGTGCAGTTCGAGATGCCGTGCCACCTCCTGCTCCGACAACTCGGCCAAGGCGTTCCGGACCAGCGGCCCTACCCCCGGGCGCTCGGCCAACTTGGCCACGAAATCGGGGGAGGTCACCCAGGCAAGACGAATTTGCCGGCGCAGCAGAGACAGCATCTCGTCATCCATCGCAGAGCGCAGAGCCAAAGCCAGTTCCAGGCGCGATGGCATGAGAACCGGTACGAAGGCCCCGGACAGGAACGACAGCCGCAAGGCCGCTACGGCACCATCCTTGTTACCCCGTTGGAAACGCAGCCACGCCAGCCGCGCCCAAGCTCCCGGCTCTCCTGGTCCCGCGGCAAGCCCATCCGCGGTCGCTTGCTCTGCGGCGGCGAGCAGGTCGGCCTGCTCGTTGGGATCAGACGTGGCCAACCCCTGTTTCAGCAGCACCAGACCGCGGTCGAGCTGATAATCGGAGCCTCCCGACCAACGTGCCGCAACGGCCAGTTCTTCCACCGCGTCCACCAGCGCCCCCGCGGTGGGAATGTTGCCTGCGTTCAGGGCCGTCACCGTCTCCTGCACCGCCACCGCATGCAAGGCACTGATAAGTCTGGGAACGGCCAAGGCCAGGGCCAGGGCAGCGAAAACCAGCGTCAAAACCGCCCCCCCACGGTACGAACGGGCGTTGGCTTTGCCGTTATGGCTGGAATCAGTTGTCTGGTCCGCCGTGGTATTCATGGTAGCGTCCATCATAATATCCGTAATCACCGTACCCATAACGGTCATGCTTGCGCTGATTGATTTGGGACAAAGCTATGCCGAAAAGGGGAGCTTGGACACTGCACAGCAATTCGACCCCATTGCGGACGGCATCCCTCGATCGCGAACATCATGGACATCCAGGCCCGCACCGCTGGCCGGTCGCCCAGAGCATTGTGCACATCCAGGGCTTCAATCGAATACGGGCTTCCGCCGTATAGCGCGGCGTGACCTGCTGCAAGCGCAGGAACGTCAGCACTATCACCGGCAACAGACACCCCAGAACCAGATGCGTCCCCCGCCAGAGAATCCGCCAAGCCCAACGCAATTGGCAACCCAATTCATCTTAAGATGTGTTCGTAACGGCAATAGGGTGGGACGATTGTGCTTCCCACCCACGACCATCCGGCGCAGCAACGCCCATCAAAGTTGCAAACCAAGCCGCAGCATGAAGGTGGTCTGCCGGTAACCACCGACTTCGCCTTGGGTTTCCTTAATCTTCTGAACGGCCTCTGCCCCGGCGAACAGCTCCGGTGAGAACGAATACACACCCCGAACACGGGCTTCATACAGCCAATCGGTCGGCGCTTGGCCTGAATTCTCGCTATAGGCTGCGGACAGGAAACCCGACAGAAGGATATTGCGCTCTGCTTCGTAACGCACCAGCACACTGCCAGTGGTCCGCACTTGGCTCGATGCTCCGGTGCGGGTGGTTTCCGCCACGGTCCGTTCGAGGCTTGGCACCACGATCAATAGCTTGTCCGGAGTCCAGTTGAAGGTGGCGCGCACCGAAAGGCCGGACGGATCCTTGAAGCGTGGATCGCGGTAATCCTGTGCCAGATAACCAACCAGGAAATCGCCGCGCAGCAATTGGGAAATATCGATACCGATACCGCCTTCGACCCGGTAGCCATGGCTCGAACGGTCGTAGCCGCTCCGGTCGAACGAATCATCATAGCGCCGGGTGTTGACCGAGGCCTGGGTCACCGCGGCATAGCCGGGGAACATTTCATAGGCACCGCGCAACCGGCCCTCCACTTCCCACCGGTTCCGGTCACCATTGGGTACCGTGGTACCGGTCGAGGTGGAGACGGGATCGAAGGTCAGACGCTGGGCCGTGACATCGCCTGAAAGCGTGTAGCGCCCCAGCTCATGCTTCCCGCCCAGCCGTGAGATCCACCCTTGAGTCGGCGTCGGCTTGAGGCCGCCGGCTTCATCCGGGCTGGAGCGGTCCTCATGACGGGAGAAATACTGGGTGAACAGCGTCAACTCGGACCCAGCCTGGACGTCGTAGCGGCCACTGAGGTCGGTCTGGAAGTCCAGACGATTATCCCGCGTGTAAGTCTGATAATAATACTTCTCGGCCAGCACGCGGAGATTAAGATCATGTTGCGCAAAACGCGAGCGCAAGGAAAATTCGGGCCGGATTTCCGTGTAGAAATCCGATTTGGCATTCTCCCGCGTGGCATAAACGTTGCTGTTGAATGCCAGCTCGCTTTCGACCTTGGGCAACAGAAGGAACAGGCCCAGGTCAACGCCTTTGGGCTGATAAGAATCGGAAAGACGCTTATCGTCGCTTCCACCGCTCACGTCCTGCTCGGGCGATGCCTCGGCCGTGATTTTGGCGCCCGATGTTGTTCGCCGCGGGTCGATTGTTGGTGCGGTTGAGCCTTGGATTTTGATCTGAGCGTGGGCCTCGGCTGTAAGAAAGAAGGAACACGCAACCAGAGCCTGAAGCGCCATCTTAGGCCAACGCAGGCTTTTTCCGTCTTGGGCGCAAAGGCTTTCGATGACCATATGCGAACAACCTACCTTTAACCGCATTCCTCGCGCCCCTGCTTCGTTATTGCCGAAATTAATATGACTCTTTATCACAAAATGCACTGATGCATGCCTTGACTATACCTCTCATCGTAACCGGGAGCCATCACCTCGTTCATGGCGCCTTATGCTACGGTGGATGTCCGCTCTGCCCTTCTCTCTTCTCAGGGAAGAATCGTTCGTCATGTTATCAATTAACACCCTGATTTTCCACGTATTGCTTGCAATTGTTATCCTGGCGCCGTCTCTTCTGGGAGGGAATCGGCCCTGGGCATGGTCGCTGCTGGCGTTACTGGTCGGCCTGCTGGCAGGAGTCTGGTCCCTGCTGGCCGTCACGAATCGTTGCCAGGCGCCGCTGCCAGGCCGGCGGCTGTGGATGATCGCGGTTCCCTTCGGGCTGGCCCTCGCCTGGGCGGCGTTCCAAGGAAGTGGGATCGCCCCTCCCGAGGCATGGCATCCGCTGTGGAAAGAGGCTCTGGGTGTTTTGGGGATCGCCCACAATGGCGCCATCTCCGCCGCACCGGGGGAGACATGGAGCGCGATCATGCGTCTGTCCTGCTACGCAGCGGTTTTCCTTTTGGCAGCGCAGTTGGGCAGAGAGCGCTCCCGCGCCCACCAGGCACTGGTTGCAATAGTGCTGGCCGGGGCGGCCTATGCACTCTATGGCCTCCTGATTTATTTTTCAGGAGCCGAGACAATCTGGTGGCTCAAGAAATGGACCTATCTCGGTGACCTGACATCGACTTTCGTCAACCGCAATGCTTATGGCGCGTACGCCGGCTTGGGGTTGATCTGCGCCGTGGCGATGTTTGCCCACCGGCTGCGGCAGCGACGCAATGAACGCCGTGGCGCTGCGGAGTGGACGGAAACCCTGTTGATCCGGGCCATACCCTATCTGGTCGCCGCTCTGCTGACGGGAACCACCCTGCTGCTGTCTCATTCCCGTGGTGCGTTCTTGTCCAGTGGGTTGGCCCTGGCCGTGCTGATGGTGGCGCTGGCTTTGGGCAGAACATTGCCCCCCCGGTCGGTGCTGCGCATTTCGGCCGTGATCGCCATCGTTGCCATCGTCGCCATCACCATCAACGGTGAGGCGACTCTGGAGCGTCTGTTGGAAACCGGATCCCCATCAGTCGATGAGGGCCGGGAGGAGGTCTACCGTCTGGCAATAGCCGCCATTGCCGATGCGCCCCTGACAGGGCATGGGCTGGGCGCGTTCCAATCCGCGTTCCGCATGTATCGGGATGCCACGCTTCACTCCCCCGAAGATTGGAAATACGCGCACAATGTCTATCTGGAAATGGCTATGGACCTCGGGATTCCCGCGGCTCTGATGTTCTATGCGTCATTGCTGGCGATCGTGGCAAGTTGCAGCCGCGGGCTGTTTCGCCGCCGCCGCGATCAGGTTTATCCAGCGGTGGCGCTGGCTGCGGCCGCCTTGATCGGTGTTCATGGAATCATTGATTTCAGTGCCCAGATGCCAGCCATTGCCATGACCCTGGCTTTGTTGCTGGGTATCGGCCTTGCACAATCCTGGAGTTCACGCCCATCACCAGACGAGGCTGTGGTGGAGGGGTAATTACCCAAAAATAAACGGCGAGCGTTTGAAGGATCGCTTCAAACGCTCGCCGAATATGAAGGGAAGGCTCCGGCCATGAAAGCCGGACGGAGGGATCAGCTTGGGCTTGTGGTCCTGTTGCGATCCAACTCGTTCGTCGGCAGGATGGCCGGCTGCTGGACCACGTTCTGTTGGGGCGCCTGCTGAGGAGTATCCGCCGTGGCGGCCGCCTGCTTGAATTCAGGAGATTTTTTTTCCAAAATATCGTTGATCTGGGAACCGTTGGTCGGGTTGACCTGATTGAGCGTGTTGGTCCGAGCCGCCTGCATGAGCTGTCCGGTCACTGCGGCCACCACGTTGGGAGCGACAGACGACACCGTTTGGGTGCTCACCGCAGCGTACGATTGGGCCATGACGTTGATCGCGGCGGTCGGGGCGCTCTGATAAACTAGCGGGTTGCTGACCACCTGCACCGCGGCGGCGGCGATGACGGCGACCTGCTGCGGAGCCGCAGCCTGGACGGACGGGGCCAGGACGATACGGGCGGCGGTCGTCGCGGTTTGCAACGCCTCCTGCGGCGCATTGGAACTCACGGCTTCCTGGCGCACCGACTGCATCGCCACCGAGGCAATCTGAACGGCAGCGGCAGGGTTGATCGTCAGGATCCTTTCCGCCGTGCTGACCGCCTGCGATGCGGTGGAAGCGGCCAGCGCGGCATTGTTGGTGGTCGCGGCCGCCTGAACGGCGCTGGCAGCCAACTGGGCCGTCGCATCCGGGGCCACCCGCAGAGCTTCGGGCCTGATGAACAGGCGCGCCGCGGTGGTGATGACTTCCTGGGTCTGCTGCGGTGCGTTCTGCTGCACCGGAGTTTCCTTCACGGTGGTCACCGCGGCTTGGGCGATAGCGATGGCCGCCTTGGGGTCAGTATTGAAGATTTGCTGCTCGGCCACCCGCACGACTTGGGCGGCAAGCGAAGCCGCCTGGGTGGCATCATTGCCTGACAGGGTGGTGATTGCACGGGCGATGGCTTCCGGGTTGCCGGCGATGACAGCCGCCCGCAAAGCCGGGGGCAGAGCGTTCAGGTTGGCGGTGTTCTGGGCCGCCTGCCCTTGTGGTCTTTGCCCCTGCTGCTGCGCAACGGCAGGGAGTGCGGTGATCAGAACAGCCGCGGCGGCCACGGCATAAACAGACTTTTTCATAGCGCTCTCCCCCAATACCCGTCGTCAGGAACCGTTCATATCCGGCGCTGCGGCACCCTGATGATATCACCCGGCAAAATGGGCGTCCGCTCCGTAGCACGGTATTCTTTCTGCTTGCCATTGACCATACGGACCAGCATCACGTCACCTTCCCAAGCACGGTAGTCATAACCACCGGCCCGTGCGATGGCGCTCAACACCGTCATGCCGTTGGTGTATGGAAACTCGCCGGGCTGACGGACCTCACCCAGAACATAAAACGGACGGAAGGACTGCACTTCCACAGCGACCTTCGGTGCCTGCAGATAGCCATCCTTCTTCAGCAAGGCCTCGATGCGTTCACCCAGCACCTTCGGGCCGATGCCACTGGCCGGGATATTGCCGACCAACGTCAGGGACAGGGAACCGGACGGATCGACGATGAAATCCCCCGAAAGGGACGGTTCGTTGAAAACCGTGACCCGAACCCGGTTGCCCGGCTCGATGAGATAGCCTTCAGACGGATTGCCCGTTTCCATCGGCGCCATTTCCGACGGCAGCGATACGCCGCCGCAACCGACAAGAGTCAGCGCCATAAGGGCGAACAAGACAGACGCTACAGTGTTCGGTTTGCATGGCATGAGAAAAAGTGACTCCGATATCGAGCATTTTTTGTTCTCTCGGCAATCTATGCCGTGCATCAAAGCCGTTCAAGACCAGACTGGGATCATTGGTTTCCCATTCTGTCTGCACCCGCCGGACGGGCCATCCACATGCCCGATTGGGAAACCAATCACCGCCGAACCTCCCCCATATGGCCCCTTTCCAGCCCGCGCGCCCCCGCCGATCCATGGTTGAGCCGCGGAACCCGTCGGACATCCAGCCGATACGCTGCAACCATGAGACGTCAACCTTTGGCATGCGGATTTTCAACAAGGCCGCTATGCCTGCCCAAGCCCCAGTCTTGCGCCCTTCAGCGGCTCCTCAAAAAGCCCGGTTTCCGGCGTTTTCCCCTTTGGCGATGCGAATCGGTGCTTTCTGCGCCTCATGGTGTCAATGCGTGGATGGAGCACGGGTGTTGGAACGGCATCGCCCGTTGAATCGGGCTTCATACCCCCTGTTGCGGGCAAAGGCGTGGAAAGGTACAACGGTCGGCAGGTTCAGTTGGTCAAGGAACAGGGTGTGAACAGCGGAGGATTGCGCGCCTGGATCACCCGGTGCCTGGGAAGGGCCGCTGCGGAAGCGTCCGGATCCAGTGACGCCCCGGTGATGGCACACGACATCCGCCTCTATGCCATTGGCGACATCCACGGCGAATTGCTGCTGCTGGACCGGCTGCTGTCACTGATCGCCGATGATGCCGCACATCACCCCGGTCGGCGGATCGTCCTGGTCTTTCTCGGGGACTATATCGACCGTGGCCCGAACAGCCAGGGTGTGCTGGATCGGCTGATAACGGGCCCGCTGCCCGGAACCGACGTCCGCTTTCTTGCCGGCAATCATGAAGCGGCCATGCTGGACTTCATCGCCGATCCGATTGCCAATGCCCGATGGCTGGATTTCGGCGGGGCAGAGGCCATGGCCAGCTATGGCGTGCGTGCCTCGGTCGGTATCCGGGACCGCGGGCGGTTGAAAGACCTGCGCGACCAGTTCACCGACCGGCTTCCCGACACCCATCGCTGTTTTCTCGATGGGCTGGAGGATTATGCGGTCTACGGCGATTACGCCTTCGTCCATGCGGGGGTAAAGCCGGGCCGGGCGCTGGACCGGCAGCGGCGCGACGACCTGCTGTGGCTGCGCGAGCCGTTCCTGTCATCGCCTACACGGCATGAAAAGGTGATCGTTCATGGGCATACCATCGTCGAAACGCCGGAAATCCGCCCCAACCGCATCGCCGTCGATACCGGTGCCTACGCGACGGGGGTGTTGAGTGCCATTGTATTGGATGGCGCGTCCCGAACCTTCCTGAGCACCGGCACACCGCGGGCCGGCTGATCCTGCTCAACGGTTGCGGCGCGCAACGGCATCCGTCAGCACCCGGTACAGCCGGACAAGGGGATACAAAGCCTCCAGCGGTTTTGGAAGGGGCAGAAAGCGCCGGTCGCGCTCACTAGGGCGCCACGGCCAGGCCAAAACCGCCCAACGGGCCGACGTCCGCCGCTGAAGACGAATGTCCCACCAGAGATAGCGCATCCTCCCCAGCAGGCGGAACGATGTCCCGCCACCGTCAAAGTCCTCATCCGCCAACACCGGGTGGAGTTCCCGCGCCAGCCGGCGCACCCTGTCGATCTCCCGCGGCTCCACGAGGCCGTGAAGGGGGGACGGCACGCCCAAATGCTCCTCGGCCAAGAGACAGGCCAGCAGCAGATGCCGGTCAACACCGACCCTTCGGGCAATGGCGAGCGCCTCTGCCCAATCGACGGTTCCACACAGCCGGGCCGCAGCGATGTCGCAGAGCCAGAAATACTGGCTCCACAAATGCTTTGCACCGTGAAAGGCCGCGTAGACCACCGATTTTTCCGGATTCATGATAGCGATGGGGCTGTCCGCGAGCATGATTTCCCGCGCACCGTCGAAAGGCTGTAACAGAGACACAGGCAGCAGCCGCTCGTCGATGTCCAAGGCGCTGTGAAGCTCGATGGTGGCGTTGTCCTGTTGCCGATGCAAGGTGGCGGCTCCCCCTTCGTTCCCGACCGTGGCGTACCCCAGCCCGGTCAGAACCTGCAACGCCACGGCCAGATCCTCAGGCTGAACCAACAGATCGATATCCCGGTACCATCGGCTGTCCAGGCGCCCGAAGAACAGGGTCGAATGCGCCGGCCCCTTCAGCAGCAGGCTGCGGATTCCCACCGCCCGGCAGGCGGTGACCGCCTGCACCGCCGCTGCGGTCAGCGTCAGGGTGCGCAGAGCCGCCCTTTTCTGCATCGCCCGCAGGCGCTGACTCACAGCAGCGGGAAGCGGGATGTTTTTTTCCAAGGCCGTCAAAAGCAGAGGAACACGATGGTGAACGACGGCTTTCAGGAAATCATCCCAGTTCAGATCGTCCGGCGGCGATGGTGTGGCCGCTCCAAAATTAAAGGCGAGAGCATCAAGGATAAAGCCATTGACCGGCGGAAGATTACGGTGATTCATCTTTTCCGCCATATTCTCGCCAGCCCTCTCCCTTCCACACAACAATGCCGGCCACGGGCCTAATAGGCACCGACCCGGCGCCACACCACCGGTATCGTGCGCACCAGAATGGCAATGTCATGCCACAGCGTCCAATTCTTGACATACCACACGTCCAGCCGCACCCGCTCGTCATAGGCGATCTCGTTACGCCCGCTGATCTGCCACAGCCCGGTCATGCCCGGACGGGTTTCCAGATAATACGAGACGTCCCGGCCATACAGCGCCAGTTCCTCGCCCGTCACCGGGCGGGGGCCGACAAGGCTCATCTCCCCACGCAACACGTTGAAAAGCTGCAAGAGCTCGTCCAGGCTGGACGCGCGCAGGAAACGTCCGATGGGCGTAACTCTCGGATCATTCCTCAGCTTGCGTGCCACACTCCATTCCGTCGCGGCATCAGGATCGGTGGCGAGCATATCCTGAAGCCGCCGTTCGGCATCCGGAGCCATGGTGCGGAACTTCAGACAGGTGAAGGGCCGCCCGCCCCGCCCGATCCGGGTGTGGCCATAGACCACCGGCCCGCCATCCCGCATGATCAGAAGGGCGAAAAACACGAACACCGGAGCAAGAATGGCCACCAGCATCGATGCGGCCACAAGATCGAAAACGAACTTCACGCCACGGCTGAGCGGCTGTTCCAGATTGTTGCGCGCCGCCAGGAGCATGACATCCTGGCTGAAGAAATAGATGCGGTCGAACCCCAGAACCGGTAACCCTTGAAGGGCCGGAGCGATGGCAAAGGGCAACCGGCGTCGCGCCAGATCGGCGATCAGCTCACCACCTCCCACCAGATCGGCATCGGAAAGGGCAAGCACGACAAGCTGCGCCTGCTCGCGGGCGTAAAGCGCCTCCCACGAGCCGTTCCCTTTGCTTCCCACCGCCGACAGGGGGCGCACGCCAACGATATCGTAACCGAGGGAGCGCTCGGACTTCAACGCCTCCACCGCCTTTTGCGCCGTCTCCCCCCCACCAACCACCACCACCGGCAAGCGCCACAAGCCACGGGCATCCAGAACCGTGATAATGAATCCGCGCATCACCGGGATCAGGGCGGCCGTCAGAAGCCATGCCTGCCCCAGCCACAGGCGCGAGAAATCGGCCTTGAATGCGAACATGAGAAAGCCGTCGGTCAACAGCGCCAGTATCGAGGCGATCACGATGTCCTGAGCGGCACTCCATAGCGGCAGGCGCCGGCGGTAATGACCACGGGTGTGGAACCACAGCAGCATGCACAGACCGATGGCCCCGAACTGGGCAAGACGCTGAAGCACGTCATCGCCCATCAGATCACGGTAGGGCCGGCCCAGGAGCCATTCGTTGATCACAAGGGACGAAAGGGCCGCCAGCAGAAACGCCCCTGTCAATCCCATCAGGTCGGCACCGATGAAGGCACGCTGGCGCCAGCCGTTCAGGCGCAGCAACAAGGCAGGGTAAGCCGCCGATTCCGATGGGGAGCAGGGGGATATATCGTTAATCATTCGGCAAGGAGGCGAAAAAAGGGAAGGTCAACACCAGAGGCAAGATGTGCGGCTTCAACGTTCGAATGCTGCATCGATAGAGGAGATATAGATAAGCGCTTTTCCATCGCATAGAGATTCATGCATATCTATTACGCTCGTCTGCCCGGCAACATGCTCATACCCCGCTTCTCAAAAATAACCTTGCTCCTGAATCCGGCCTCCTGAGAGAAGCCGGATGGTCACCCCCGCAACGGGCTTACACCCTTCTGGCAATGGGCCGATTGCCGGCATAACATTTTTGCATAACACGTGAAGGGCCACTCCCCGCCTCGCTCCCGATACAAAACCCGCGCATCGGAACCGATCATGACATCCAATCTGCACAGCCGGATCAACCCCTGCCACCTGGATCATACGGCCGTGGCCGCTGCAGCAGCCCGCTTTGCCAAGGATCCTTGCTTGACGGTTTGGTTCGATGACTTCCTGCTGCCAAACCGGCTGGAGTCACTGCGGATGCTCTACGGGTCCGATGGGGATTTCCATCCGTGGTATGGCGACTTCGACGGCATAAGCCACAGTGATACCGGATGGGAGCTGGTTCTGAAATCCCCCAAGCCCGACCGCCGCGTGGATCCCGGCTATCTGACCTATCTTTTGCTCTGCAATTTTATCAACAGGCCGTCCTTTGCCGATTATCTTGCACGCATCACAGGCATTAAACCCGATGCAATCCAGGGCCTGCAAGTGCGCATCACGCCACCGGGGCATCACGTTAAGCCACACACGGATAATATCAGCAACCGGCGATTATGCTTGGTCCTGTATCCGGGGCGGCACTGGCAACCCGGGTACGGCGGCCGTTTCCTCCAGATGAGCGAGGGCCGCGTGGTGCGGGAGCTGGAACCGCTTCCCAACCGGCTGGTGGTCTTCAAGGTGTCCGGGCAATCCATGCATGCGGTTGAACCCCTGGCGGAAACGGCACCGCCGCGATGGGGGCTGACCATCTGGATGAGTGCGCCGGCCCCGGCTTGACGCCCTTTGTGGGTGCCGTTAAACCAGTCTCATCACATCACCGGATCAGGTGCCATGCGGGTACGGCGGGCTGGACTGTTCACCGAAGCGGCGGTCGCCCTGACGTTGGCGCGATTGGCATCCGTCCTGCCTTTCCGTTGTATGGTGGCACGGCAGGCCGTGGTGGCATCCGGGCCGGCGGTCACCCACACCCTCCCCTCCGACCCGCGGGCGGCGGCGGTCGGGCGGGCGATCGGAACGGTGGGGAAACGGCTTCCCTGGCACTCCAGTTGTCTGATCCTGGCGCTGGCCGCGCGCCTGATGCTGTGGCGCCGGGGGATTCCCGCGGTGCTGCATTTCGGCATCGGACGCCGGGAGGATGGCCGCCTGACCGCCCACGCCTGGCTCGAAGCTGCCGGCGGGTGCGTGTGCGGCGGCACAGAGGCCCCTGACTTCGTGCCCCTGGCCAGTTTTGCCTCGGCACCGCGATGACGCCGGAAACACCCGAACGCATCCTGCCCGGCATTCTCTGGCTTGCCTCCTACCCGAAGTCGGGAAACACCTGGGTCCGGCTGTTCCTGTGGGCGCTGGAGAGCGATTCCGACATCGACCTCCAGCGGATGACCGACCCGGCGCACGGGGCGTGCGGACGCCACCTGCTCCAGTTGAACCTGGGCATCGATCTGGCCGAGCTCTCACGCGACGAGGTGACGGACCTGCGCCCGCTCGCCTATCGGGACATCGCCCGGCATGACGGCGGCAGACCGATGATCTTCAAAGTGCACGACGGCTATTACCCCACCCCATCCGGGCAGCCGTTGCTGCCGCCGGAAGCCACCGCCGGCTGTGTCCATCTGGTGCGCGATCCCCGCGACGTCTGCCTGTCGCTCGCGGCGCATAACGGCGGCACGGTCGATCAGACGATCAACCAGATGGCCAACCCGGACTTTTGGACCGGCCGCACCAGGGGATACGCCAGCAAAAGCCAGGTTCCCGAATTCAGGGGATCGTGGTCGCGCCACGGCGAAAGCTGGCTGGCGGCACCGGTCCGGCGCCTGACGGTCCGGTACGAGGATATGGTGGCCGCCCCGCTGGACTGGCTGGGCCGGATCGCCGCGTTCTGCGGCTGGCCCGCCGATCCGAAGACCATTGCCGCGGCGGTGGAGCGGACCGCCTTCGAACGGCTGGCCGCCAAAGAGGCCGAGACCGGTTTCATCGAACGCCCCGACGGCATGGAACGCTTCTTCCGCTCCGGGCGGGCGGGCCAATGGCACACCGCTCTCACTCCCGGCCAGATCAGCCGCATCGAACACGACCACGGCCCGCTGATGGAACGGCTGGGCTATGCCCCGGTCACTGATTCCGGCCGGCGTGCCAGCGCAGAAAGGCGTTGACGTAAAGCGCGTTGGCCATGCCCTGAACGATTTCGTCGTAATCGGCGCCTGACGGACGTTCAAAGACGGGGGCGCCCCCGGCAAGCCGGGCCTGAAGCCGGGGCAGGTCGATGGCCGCGGCGGCCAGATCGACGGGATGTTGGCTGTCCAGCGTCTCCGCGGCCTTGTCCCACCAGCCGCGGACCCAATCCTCGGCATCGGCGAAGGGCGGAAAGTACCCCCTCTCGGCCAAGGTTTCCGGCGGCAGCCGGTCGGCCAGCACCCGGCGCGCCAAAAACCGGGGCACGCCGTTGCGCTGAAGCTGGTCGGAGGGGAGTGACAGAACGAAATCCACCATGCGCCGGTCGCGGAAGGGAGCCCCATAGTCCAGCCCCATGCCGTGAAAGCACAAGGTGAAGGTCTCGGCTTGGGATGGGCTAATCCCCAGAACCGCCGTGTCGAGGTCGGCCTGGTGCATCCATTTCCAGCGGCTGGGATTGTGGGACACGCCCGCAAACAGACGCTCCAGGCCGCTGGCGCGGGCAAAATCGGGGCGCAGGAAGCTGCCGTCATGGATGGGAACGTCCAGCGTTCCACGCGCACGGCGCCACGCCCGCAGCACCGGGCGCGAGACCAGATCCCGCAACACCACATGCCACAGAAAGCTCATGACGGGCTTCCGGCGGTAGCGGGCGGCGGACACGGTTTCCCGAGCCAGCCGGCCCCAGCGGCCCGCCAGGAACAGGTCGCGGAACAGCCCGTTTCCTTCCGAGGTCAGGGTCCGGTTGCCACCGTCCCCGTTCAGCAAGGTGGCGGCCCCCGCGCGTTCGGCGGCACGGGCCAGGGCGAAGCGCCGGGCCATCAGGGAAATCCCCGTCAGGGGCAGGCCGGTGGCATCGAACAGGGTGCGCGCATCCTCGTCCACCGGCGTCAGGGTCTTCTCCGCCACCGGCTGCACCCGCAAGTTGGGATAGCGGCGGGCCAGGGACTGCACCAGATCCCATTCGCGCCCGATAGCCCCCCCGGCCGCGGCCGAGCCCGGAACCGGCACGGTGGTCAGACCCAGAATCTCACGGCCGGGCGCCAGCAGGGCAAGCGTGGATGCGATGGCACCGGAATCGAACCCGCCCGACAGCATCACCGCCAACGGCTGGGTCGAGCGCAGATAACCGCATAGAACGTCGGCCAACACCTCCCGGCCCGCCTCCACATAGGCCTGATCGTCCTTGAGGCGCAGGACGGAACCTCTGCGGGGCCGCCAATACACGGCGGTGCGCGCCCCGGACGGGCTGGAATCGGACGGATCGATCCGGGTCACGGCGGTGCGGGGCACCCGCCGGACCGCACGGTAGATGCTGGCTTCGTTATCCGCCGCAGAACCGATCAGATGTTCGCCGACCGTGGCGTGGTCGAGATCGCGCGGAAAAAGCCCCAGGGCGATCAAAGCCGCCGGGGTGCTGCCGAAGACGACGAAACCATCGCCACGGTGATAAAACAGCGGAAGAGAGCCCAGCCCCGCCCGCGCCAGGGTCAGGCGGCGGCGCACACGGTCCCAGACGATGAACGAAAAGTCCCCGTGAAGGCGCTCCGGCGCCGCCTCCCCCCATCGGCTGAACGCCGCCATCATCAGACCGGCATCGGTCCATACCCGGGTGCGTTCCAAACCCAACTGGCCGATCACATCGGCCTGCCGGTCGATCCGGCCCGAACCGAGCAGCACAAGCGAGCCGTCGCCTCCGATCACGGGGTCGGCCGCATGCCCATCGGTATCGCGCAACGGCCGGCGGCGGAACGCCAAGGCACAATCGCCGCCGTGCCAGAGGCCAACAGGCCCGAAACCGGTACCGCCCAAACGCCGGCCTGCATCCACCACCGCGGCTGATGCCACGGGCAAGGCGACATGGCCGGCAACACCTATGAAATGCAGCACGGCGTCCCGCTCCGGTCACACATGTTCGGCACGGAAAGGCTTGTCCAGACGTCCGTCAACGACCCAAACACCGGCATAGGATGGCGCGGATCAGGACGAAGTCTTCGTGGTATTCCCCTCCGCGTGCGGCGAGCCTTTCGCCGCGGTGTCCGACCAGACATTCAATTCGGCCAGTTCCGGGGTGGTCCACACAGGGCGTGGCGGCGCGGGCGTTTCGGCAGTGATGGCGGTATTCTGCACTTGCTCGCTCATGAACACGCCTTCTTTCCCCAGTGATCACACGGATGAAAGAGCATAATCACGCAGTCAACACGCGGCAAGGAAAAATGGTAAATATAGGGATGGAAGGGTTCCGGTAAGGATTTATGCCGCTCCACGGTGCCGGCGCCATGACGGGTGTTGCCCCGGAACCTCTTCTGCACCCGTGAAACGCCCGCAGGAAACCGGCAAAGAACTGTACGGCCGCCGCCGATCCTTCGCAAGCGCACGCCGCGGGCTGCCTAGTCCCGGCTGGGGCACCACTCCATGCGCCAGGACATGCCGGTGTCATCAACGATGCGGAATCCCAAGCGCTTGTAAAGACCGGCCGCCCTGTTCGCCGGATCGACGTGCAGGCTGAGCCGGCCCGTCCGCTGGGCCGCCAGGGCCTGCAACGCCGTCAGCAGGCCGGTTCCCAAGCCCCGGCCCTGCCAGCCGGGCATCAGGCTGAGATCGACCACACGCAGGTCGCCCGGGCTTTCATGGGTGTACAGCCGGCCCACCGGCTCACGCTTGCGCCGGCAGACCAGGATGCTGAAGGAGCCGCCCAGGGCATAGTGAAGACGATAATGCCGCCGCTGCAAATCGAACTGGGAATCGAGGAAGGGCTGCATGGCAACGGGATCGAACCCGGCACGACGCATTTCGTCGTGCCGGGTCGATCGGTACAGGACGCGCAAAAAGGGCTCATCGCCATCGGTTTCGGGCCGCAGCTTTATCCCCAGGTATTTCGGTACGGCCGGTACCGGGGGAGGGGCATCGGGGCCCAAGGCCGTTGCTGTCACCATCGGCGCGCCCATGAGTTACGGACGGACCGGATAAATGCCGTTCTGAACACAGATACAGAAACGCAAAGCCAGGAACGGCTGACGGTTTTCGTGGGGCGCCGCAATCCCCTGGCTGGTCGGGCCCGGGCCGATCACCGCCGGATGCAGGGTCGCATCGGCTGCGGCTGCGGTGGAATAGAGCTGCGTCAGCTTATTGGTCGCGACGACCGTCGCTCGCGTAAGTTGAGCGGTGGCCTGGGGCGTGGGAGTAGCGGTGGCCGCGCTTGGCGTCACAGCCAAGCCCTGAAAGGTGTGCGCGTGCGACGGAACGGTGGCGGCAGTCAGCGTGACGCCGCTTGCCCCCGTCTTTTTCCCGAACGCGTAGACGTTGGCCAGACCGGCGCCCTGTCCAGCGCCGAGGACCGCCTGGTTGGACAGATTGGGAAGAGCGAAGGAGGTCTTCCCGTCACCACCAAAGCGATTTCCAATCAAGGAAAACAAAGCTTGGTATATCTGAGGCGCAAGCAGCCTACCGTCGCACGGATACCAGTCCTGAGGACTAAACGTATACGGCAAAAGGCGGATTTCACCAATAAAGGGATCCATTTCCCACCCCTATTAATTGTTAGCCGGATAAAGTCCGGAGGTACAAATCATGTAAGTCAGCCCCATGACTTCCATGATATTTGAATGAGCTTGACCTCCGCCCACAGCTTGGCCGATCGTAGCGGCATCCAAATTCTGTACCGCGCTCCCGGCCGCCCCGCTAAAGGCGTACAGGTAATTGGCGCTACCGACATCGGCCAGAGCCATGTTCTTGGTATCGGTCACACCGTCTGACGATGGGCTAAGGCTGGTCGCCGGGGCATTGAGGGCACTGAAAGTATGGGTATGGGCGGGGTAGGTCGCCTCGGTCACCGTCACGGCTTCCAGGCCGGCTTTGGTACCCAGAGCATAGTGGGACGTGGCCGCGCTGTCGCTGTTGACACCCAACGGCAGGCGTCCGCGCAAATCCGGAACAGCGAAGTTCGTTTTGCCATCACCACCATAAGTGGTTGATATCAAAGAAAACAGCGCTTCATTTCCAGAGATGGTCAGCAATCTGCCATCACAAATAACCCAATCCTGGGGAGCATACTCCAAGACGGTCAAACGAATTTCACCGACAAAAGCATCGGTCATCGGGCTCTCCTCCGAATAGAAAATCAGTGCCGCTTAAGGCCGCGTCGGGTAGTTGCCGGACACGGCTATGCAGTACGACAGCGCAAGGCTGGGCTGACGGTTTTCATGGCCGCCATTACCACCGGCCGGCTGAATAGTGGCACTATTCAACGCAACCGCTTTCGATGCATCGTAGGAAGCGTACACATTGAAGGGGGTAACCCCGCTCGGGCCTTTGTTTTTGGCAAGAAAATTATTCGTCAGCGCAATCGCAGCGCCATCTTCCTTGTAAACATTCACCGGGTGGACGTGTCCCGGCACCTGCGTCCCGTTCAGCACCACCGCCTCGGTACCACCGGTATTGCCCTGCTGATAGGCCACCGGCGGGGTGAAGGACATGCACACCGGCGTGCGCCCGCGCAGGTCCGGCAGATTGAACGTTGACGGGCCGGTACCGCCAAAAGTGTTGCCAAGAAGACTGTACAGAGCCTGATACTGCGCTACCTGCAACGTCCTGCCATCGCATGGCAACCAACCCGAAGGGATTTTCCCAAAAGAAAAAACCCGGATTTCGCCAAGAAAAGGTTCTGCCATAATTTTCTCCTACAAAAATCCGACGACTGGCCGCCCTTTAAGCAATCCAAGAAGGCTAGACAGGACCAAATGACGGGTTGCCTCCGTATGCCGTCAATCAAAAAAATAGAATTTTATCTACTTGAATTCATATGTATGGAAATCGCATTGATGGTGCGCTGCGAATGCACTCGTATGAGTGTTGTTATTGAATTCTTATGAATGCAATGTGCAATTTGTTATTTATTCAGATAATAATATGGAGGTGACTCGGCACGCCACGGCGCGGCACTCTTGGCCGTCATGCCGCTTGATCATCCTGGTTCCGGGGCGTAAAGGATTAGGCTCACTCACCGACGCCCGTGCCAGCCATGCCCACGCCCATTCCGGCCGTCACACCCGACAGCCTGCTGACCCGCAAGCCTGATATCCTGAGCACGGAAATCGATGGCGAAACCGTGCTGATGAGCGTCGAACGCGGCAGCTATTACGGGCTGGCCACGACAGCGCGCGACATCTGGCTCCGGTTGGAAAAGCCCATGCGTGCCTCCGATCTGTGCCGCGACCTTGCCGGTGCTTATGACGGCGATCTGGAACAGATCACCGCAGAGACTCTCGACTTCCTGAACCGTCTGGTGAACGCGGGCCTGATCCGGGCCGGCTGAAACGGTTCGGACGGCTGCGTGTCACAGCGTGGCCGTGACCAGTTCCACGATCTCGGCAAGCCGGTCCAGGGCATCGGGGCGGGCCAGACGGAAGATCGGCACCCGCGCCGCGATCTGCAGGGCGGTCTGAACCAGGGCATCACCCCGGCCAAGCCGGCACCCGAGCGGCACCCGGTAGACCAGGGCCGGCAACGGCAGAACGCCGTTTGCACCGGACAGCCGGGTCAGCGTGGCCGCGGTGGCGCCCGGAACCCCCTCGATGCGGACGATGGCGCGCAGAGGCACAGGCTCCAACGCCTCGGGCGGCCGGCGCCAGACCTTCTTTCTGCCCTTGGCCCAGCCGGTTGGCCGCAGCCCGGCCCCATCGATCCCAAGCGTTTCCGCCGCCTCGGCCATCAGCCGCAGATGGGGCGAGCCCGGAATTGCCATGGGCGTGCCATCCGCATCGAACCGCACGACCGTGATATCGTCGCTGAGCAACGGGTAGCCATGCCGGACCAACGCCCCTGCCAGAGTCGACTTGCCGCTGCCCGACGGGCCGGTAAAGGCAATGGCCCGCCCTCCCACCATCACCGAACTGGCGTGAAGGGGAAATGCACCCCGCTGGTGCAGAACGACGCCCGCGACGGCTGAAAGCAGACAGGTTTCCAGCGCCTCCACCGGCGGTTCCGGGTTCGCCAGGGTGATTGTCATCCGGCGCCCGCCCGACGCCATCAGACGGAAAGCCCCCGGCACCGTCACCAGCACGGCGCCGTCGTCATGGAATGAAAACCGTGCGCCGGGATTGCCCGACGGTTCCGGCACATGGCCCAGGCGCAGATCAAGGTCGGCCGCACCATCCGTTTCCGAACAGAGGGGCAGCCCCACCAGTGCAAGATCGGTCCGCAGCCTCAATCCATAATACCAGAAATTGCGCACGCACCGGTCTCCATCGTTTTTGAGCGGACCACACTATAGTCGCGCCCCTCAAGACCACGGATGGAAATCCGCGGCGTGTGGCCGCTGTCCCTTGAACCCTGTCAAAGGGTTGGGTCAGGATGGCCGCCTCAGATTTCGTGGAGACATCCGGCGTGCATTACCGCTACCGCGCTCTTGGCCTGACGCTGATGGCGGAATTTCCCTGCCCGGGTTTTTGGCCGGCCTCCCCTGATGATGCTTCCCGCGCCGTCGCGATCACGTTCGGCCCCGTGCCCGAGGCGCTGGACCGCCCGCTCATACGCCGTCCGCTGACCGAGATCGGGGCCGGGAACCGCTGTCTCCATCGTGTGCCGGGCATCGCCCGCTATCTGGTGGATGGGCACAGCCGCATCGTAATCGATCCCCACCCGGAAACGGCGCTGGAGCGGATCCTGACCTTTTTGCGCGGAACTCCGCTCGCCTTTGCCTGTCATCTGTGGAACCTGATACCGCTCAACACCGCCTGTATCGCGGTCGATGGCCGGGCCGTGCTGCTGGGCAGCGGCCCGGCGTATGGGAAAAGCACGATGACGGCGGCATTGGCCCAACGGGGGCATACCCTGATGGCCGATGCGATGTGCGCTCTCGACACCACGGATCCGGCTGCCCCCCTGATCTGGCCCTCCTTCCCCGATGTGTCGTTATGGCCGGATTCACTGGCCGCGCTGGATATGGAGCCCCCTCCCACCGCGGCACCGGGACCGGGCGGGCGGTTCCGGATCGATGCCACGCCATGGTTCGACCCAGCCCCCAAGCCACCGTCCGGCCTGGCGGTCATCCGAAAAGCGTTCGGCGCCACCACGCCAAGCCGGAGCGCATCGTCCCTTGGGCGGCTGCAGAAATTCGAGACGGTGGCGAATCTGGTGTGTCTCCTCGATATCGCACGGACACTGCCGGGGAATCCGTCCCGCCTCGATGCGATCG
The DNA here is from genome assembly GCF_025961205.1 of Azospirillum fermentarium. NCBI lineage: Bacteria > Pseudomonadati > Pseudomonadota > Alphaproteobacteria > Rhodospirillales > Azospirillaceae > Azospirillum > Azospirillum fermentarium. The sequence goes on along the minus strand of NZ_JAOQNH010000004.1, from coordinate 172,726 downwards.
CACGCCTGTCGTCGCTCCTGACAATAACGGAGTTCCGCTTCCCCCCCAATCTTGATCACGTGCCCGCGCAAGCCGATCTGCTGGCCGCGGCGGCCCGGCAGGGCGGGGAACAGGCGTGCCCCCCCCGATCCGCCACCTGACGCGATGCGACACCACGCCCTCGACCTTCCCCGCCGCCTGGCCGCCCTGGGCCGCCGCCGTGCTATCGGCGCCGTGGTGCTGAATGCCGTCGCCGGCGTAACCGAAGGCATCGGCGTGCTGGCCCTGGTTCCCTTGCTCAAGCTTCTGGGCATCGGTAACAGGGGAGAGGCACCGCCGGACCCATGGATCTTTGCCCTGGTCTTGACCGGCTACGTCCTTCTGGCCGGCGTTGCGGCGCACATCGGGCAGACCCGTCACCGCGCGGCGCAGGCCCTGACCCTGGATTTCCTTGACCGCCTGCGCGCCGATCTGCACGCGGCGATCCTGGCAATGGAATGGAACGCCTTCCGCAAGCGGCGCTCCGCCGACCTGCAGCAGGCGATGACCGGTGAAATCGGCCGTATCCATATGGCCGTCACGGCCCTGGGCAATCTGACGGGCGCGCTGCTGGCGATACCGTTTCTGGCGGCGGCGGCCCTGTTTCTGTCCCCTGCCCTGACCGGAGCGGCGCTGGTGATGGTCGTTCTGGCCGCCGCGGCGACCCGCCACCTGAACGCGCGAAGCTGGCTGCTGGGACGGCAACTGGGAGAGGCGAACAAGGCCGCCATGGCCGACCTTGCCGACAATCTTGCCGGGCTGCGTCTGATCAAGATCTTCACGGCCGAAGCCGCCCGTGAAGAAAAACTGTCGTCGCGCTTTGCCGATGCACGTCGCAATCAGCGCGCTTACGAGCGGGCCCATGCCACCGAACGCGCCGTGCTGCAAACCATCGCCGCGGCCGCGGCCGCGGGGGGGCTGTCCATGGCCGTCTTCCTTCTGCGCCTGCCGCTGGCGGAGGCGCTGACATTGATGCTGGCTTATGGCCGCCTCTTACAGGCGGCTCTGCGTTGCCTCTCCAACTGGCGGCGCCTGGCCGGCGCCTCCGCGGCTCTGGCCACCTACGACGAAACCCTGGCCGCCTGCCGGGCAGCAGCCGAACCGCCGGCAATCGGAACCCCCTCCCCATCGCTGCAAAGGGAGATGCGCTTTTCCGGCGTCGTTGTTCGCCATGACGAAAAACAGGGACACGAGCGTGGCGCCCCGGTGCTGGACCATATCGACGCGGTGATCCCGGCGGGCAAGATAACCGCGCTGATCGGCCCGTCAGGGGCGGGCAAATCGACCCTGCTCGATCTGGCTCTCGGCCTGACCACGCCTGACGGCGGTCACATCAGCATCGATGGTGTCCGGCTGTCACCCGATGTGCGCCGCGCATGGCGGCGGTCCGTCTCGGCCTGCCCCCAGGATCCGTTCCTGTTTCACGACACGCTGCGGGCCAACCTTCGCCTTGCCTGCCCGGATGCCGATGACGGCGCGCTGTGGGCGGCGCTGGAGGCGGTTGCGGCGGCCGATTTCGTCCGCGCCCTGCCCCAGGGGCTGGACACGGTTGCGGGGGACCGCGGCCTGCGCTTTTCCGGCGGCGAGCGGCAGCGGCTGGCACTGGCGCGTGCGTGGCTGCACCGTCCGGCCTTTCTGGCGTTGGATGAAGCGACCGCATCGCTGGACGGCGAAACGGAGACCGCCGTTGCCCGGGCCCTGGCCAATCTGCGCGGTTCCTGCACGGTGCTGGTGGTGGCGCACCGCCCCAGCACCGTGCAGGCCGCCGATCATGTGCTGATGCTCGACGCCGGCCGCCTGACCGCGGCGGGAACGTGGGATGATGTCCGCGCTGCCGCTGGCCCCCGGCTGGCCGCTCTGGGGATGGCCGGCCCGCGTCAGCCTTCGCCTTGAGCCTTATCGCCCAGAGCCGCCTTGAGCTGGGCCACATCGGCGAACAGCCGCTTCAGCCGGCCCAGCCCGCGGACCTGATCCAGGAACTGTGCCCGCGGCACCGCCGGCAGGCCCATGTAAATCGACTTTGCCGGAATATCGGTTCCCACCCCGGCGGAAGCCGCCAGGATGGCATCGCTGCCGATGGTCACGTGATCGGCCACCCCGGTCTTTCCGGCCATCACCACCCGGTCGCCCACGATAACGCTGCCCGCGATGCCCGTATGGCCGCACAGCATGCAGTTGCTGCCGATCTGGCAGTTGTGACCGATCTGGACGAGATTATCGATCTTGGTGCCGTCGCCGATACGGGTGGCGGTGACGGTGCCGCGGTCGATGGTCGTCCCGGCCCCCACCTCCACCTCGTCACCCAGGATAACGGTACCGATGGAGTTCACCCGCCGGATCATGGCGTTGGAGCCGGCGATCTGCCCCGTGGCCTTGGCGGTTTCCACGCTGCCCGGCTCGGGGGTGACATAGCTGAAACCGTCGTTCCCCACCGCGGCGTTGGGATGGATGATGCAGCGGTCTCCCATGACCACCCGCTCACCGATCCGCGCTCCGGGATGAAGGAGGCAGGAAGCGCCGATGCGGGCATCCGCCCCCACCGTCACATGAGGCATCACAACGGTACCGGCCCCGATCACGGCCCGCGGACCGATATAGGCGAAGGGGGCGACCGATACCCCCTCCCCCACCTCGGCATCGGGTGCCACCCAGGCCAGGGGATGGATCCCCGGTTCGGCATGCACCGGCTTTTCGAACACATCCATCAACCCGGCCATGGCCGTCGCCCCGCGGCGCACCCGGATCACCCCCGCCAGCCCGTCGGGAATGGCCGCGGCCTCGGTCACCACGGCCGCCACCGCCTTGCTCTGGTGAAGCACCGGCAGCAGCTTCTTATCCATGGCAAGAGCCAGATCCCCCGGTCCTTCGGCTTCGGCGGGATGGACCGCGCGGGTGACCTCCAGGTTTCCATCCCCTTCCACGCGGGCGTTCAGGGCGGCGGCGATATCGGACAGCTTCATAGGCGCACCCGGTGATGAGGCAAAGAGCGGGAAGCGAGGGCGAGAAAGAGATCAGGCCGCCGAGCGCATGCTGGTACGCTGACGCCAGTCGTTCAGCAGTGCATTGGCACGTTCCATATCGGCCGGCGACATCAGCTTGCCCACGACACTGATCTGGTTCTCCACCTTGACCTGTTCCGGCCCGGGCGGCAGGCCAGCGGCCGCCAGGGTGAACCAACGGTAGGATTCCGCCAGATCCACGTCCACGCCGTCGGCCGACATATAGATCAGCCCCAGATTGATCATGGCGGTGGTGTTGCCGTTTTCCGCCGCCCGTTCGAACCATTGAAGGGCGGTCATAACGTTCTTTTCGTCGCCGTCACCCTGAAGATACAGGAGACCCAGGTTGATCTGGGCGGCAATGTAGTTCTGCTCGGCAGCCTTGCCGTACCATTCCTTGGCCTCCGCCACGTCCTTGCGGCCATAGCGGCCGGTGGCGCAGACCAATCCCATGGTGTATTGCGCGTTGGCCATCCCCTGTTCGGCCGCCTTGCGGCACCATTCCTCGGCCTTCTGCAGATCCTTGGGCACACCGTTGCCGTTTGCGTACAGCACGCTGAGGGTGAACTGGGACTCCGCATCCCCCTGCCCGGCGGCCTTCTGCACCCACTCGGCTGCCAGCTTGGGGCTTTTCGGCACGCCCGTGCCGGTGTTGTACAGCTCGGCCATCCGGCATTGAGCCCTGACATTCCCGGCCTCGGCCGCCTTGCGGTACCACTCCGCCGCTTCCACCTCGTCGCGGGGGATCAGGCTGCCTTCAGAGAACAGGTTGGCGAGATACAGCTGGGCATTGATGTTGCCGTTGATGGCCGATTTGCGGAACCAGGCCACCGCCTCGCCGTAATCGGGAGCACCCAGCCGGCCCTTGAAATAGAGAATGGCGAGATTGTACTGGGCCAAGGCATGGCCCCGTTCCGCCGCTTTCAGCCACCAGTGCTGAGCCTGGCGGACGTCTTCCTCGACCCCGATGCCGCGGGCACAGATCATGCCGTACTCGAACTGAGCCCGCAGATCCCCCAGCTCAGCCGCCCGCTGGAACCACAAGGCGGCGGCGGCGTCATCCTTCGGCAGGCCATGGCCTTCCTGGTACAGCAGGGCGATGGCCAGCACCGCCTGCACGTGATCCTGTTCGGCAGCCCTGCGGTACCACACCATGGCTTCGTCGATATCAGGCTCGACACCCCTGCCGGTGGCGTACATTCCGCCAAGGTTATATTGAGCGGTGGCGTTGCCCTCCGCCGCAGACAGCTTGTACCAGTGCAGGGCCGCAACGGGGTCGGTATCGACACCATGGCCACCGGCATACATCACGCCCAAGTCGGATTGGGCCCTGACGTGCCCTTGTTCGGCGGCCTTGCGGTACCACTCCACCGCCTCGGCGGGATCGTGGGGGATGCCCAGACCATGGGGAAACAGCAGGGACCGGTTGGCCTCTGCGGTTTCCTCATGAATGGCCTTGACGTTGTTGTACCATTTGACGGGAATTCGCCACGGTTTGATGTCGCCGTCACCCGACGCCAGATAATGGGCCAGGGTGTATTGGGCCTCCACATGGCCTTGCCCTGCCGACAGGCGCAGCCAATGCCCCGCCTCTCCGAATTCCTGGAAAACACCGTGGCCTTGGGCATACATCATACCCACACGATACTGGGCCTCGGCATTCCCCGCCTCGGCCAATGGGCGCAGATCAGCCAGAGCGGCGGCAAAATCGTTGCGCCCCAATGCCTCCAGACCACGCGCCAGATTAGGCTTGTGCGGGAAAAATCCTTTCAGCTGGGCCAGCAGTCCGCTCACCATACTTTCTCCACCGTTGGTCCCCAGTCAAAGCAGGCCGTGCGGGGATACCATCCCTCCAAGGCTCTATCGTCAAAAAGGATCACCATGCAAGTCCGGAGTATCATGGCGATCCACTCGTCCTGTCGATGTCATCCCTTTTTCCACCTCTATGATGAGAAAGGGATGATCTCCGATTCCTTAAAGGCCGCAGCAAAAACGGCGCCCGAAAGCGACCGCCGAATATCGGCGGCGGCCCGCGTGCCCAGGATGTGGCACAATCCATGGTCTTCCGCCAGACGGCGCAGGGCCACAGCCGCTTCATCCACGTCCGCATCCGCCCATTGCTGATCGGGAAAATCATACGTGTGCTGGGGGTCCGCCGCCGGCACCAGCCGGTACCCGATCAGAAGGCTGTTGTCCGGCGTCATGAAATCCAGGTTGCCGGACCAGCCGGTGGCGACCACCGGCTTGCCCCGCGCCATGGCTTCCGCCGGAACCAGCCCGAAACCTTCGGCCCGGTGCAGGGAAACCACGGTATCGGCGGCGTCCAACAGGCTGTCCACCTCCGCCCGCTCCATCTTGCGGTCGATGACCCGGATGTTGCCAGCCCCTCCCACCGCCGTGCGCAGCCGATCCCAGGCCGCGGGATCAAGCGTCCCTTCGTTGACCTTGACGACCAGGATCCGCCGGGGGTCGTCACCGAACGCCGTACGAAACGCGCGGATCGCCGCCACGGGGTTCTTCCGGGTAAAGCTGGACCCCATGTGAAAGAAGCTGACCACGACGAACGCATCGTCGGGAAGACCGAAATGAGCGCGCCCGTACACAGGCGCCGCCGGCACGGGCAGCGGATGCGGCACCACCCGGACCGGCAAACGGGTTTCCGCCGCCACCGCCGCCGCCGTAAAACGGCTGGGCACCCACACTTCATGGACGAAGGGAAAACCGTGGCGCCAGTCCGGCGGCAGCCTTGGCAGTTCCCATGCCCAATACCCGATCACGCGCCGTCCGGCCACGGCAGCCTTGCCCAGGCGATGCAGGGCAAAGGGCAGATAGGGGGCGTTGACATGGGCAATCAGAACCCCCCCCTCCCCCGCCGCCGGAGGGGGCGGAAGATCGGGTGGCAACGGCAGGTCAACCTGGTCGAAGGCCGGCCCCAGGTCGGCGGCGCGGACATCGGCCCCCGCCTCCCTCAACGCCTGAAGCCCCAGCCGTGCTCCTTCCCCCAAACCGCTGGCGGTGCTGAGTTGCCCCGCCACCGCAACCGGACCGGGGCGGATATCCTCCAAGCGCCCGGGCCGGGGCGCCAGCCGTGATGTAACCGCGAAAATAGCCGCACGCCGCGCATCACGCGGCAGGCAGCGCCATAGCCGGTGCAGTGTGTGGTAAAGCATGGGGGCGCGGCGCTTTCCCAGAGGAGCGGCGGAATGGCGTAGCCGGGCAGACGGCGGCGCCGCCGCCCGGCCGGCGGTTCATGCCCGCAGATTGCTCTGGTTTTCCAGGAACCAGCGGTAGGTGTGCGCGATACCATCCTTCAGGCTGTAGCGCGCCTCCCACCCCAGACGGCGCAAGTGGCTGACATCCAGCAGCTTGCGCGGGGTGCCGTCGGGCTTGCTGGCGTCGAAATGGAAGCCGCCGGTGTATCCGACCGCTTCGGCAATCTGCTCGGCCAGTTCGCGGATGGTCACGTCGGTTCCGGTGCCGACGTTGATGGCCACGTCCTCGGCATAGACCCGCAGCAGATGCACACAGGCATCGGCCAGATCGTCCACATGCAGGAACTCCCGCTGCGGCTTGCCCGACCCCCAGATCTCGACGCTGGACAGCCCTTCCTGCTTGGCCTTGTGGATCTTGACCATAAGGGCCGGCAACACGTGGCTGGCCTTCAGGTCAAAATTGTCACCGGGACCGTACAGGTTGGTCGGCATCGCCGAGACGAAATCACAGCCGTACTGGGCACGGTAGGCCTGGCACAGCTTGATCCCGGCGATCTTGGCGATGGCGTACCACTCGTTGGTCGGCTCCAGCGGCCCGGTCAGCAGGGCATCCTCGTGGATCGGCTGGGGGGCCAGACGGGGATAGATGCACGACGAGCCGAGGAACAGCAGGCGTTTCACCCCGGCGCGGTAAGCCCCGTGGATGATGTTCGCCTCGATCATCAGGTTTTCATAGATGAAGTCCGCCGGATAGGTGGAGTTGGCCAGAATGCCACCCACCTTGGCCGCGGCGAGCACGATGGCGTCGGGCTTTTCGACGTCCAGCCACGCCTCCACCTCGCTCTGACGGCGCAGATCGACGCGGGAGCGGTCCGCGGTCAAGACCGTGCACGGCTCCGCCCCCAGACGGCGGACCACGGCGGAGCCGACCATCCCACGATGGCCGGCCACCCAGATCTTCTTACCGGTCAGATCAAACACGGACGCAGGCACCGCGGTATCAGTCGCTGAGGCCATGGCGCTTTTGTTCCTTCTGCAGAAGGGCCAGATCGCTCGTCACCATGTCGGCCACCAGCTCCTTGAAGCTCGTGGTGTGGCGCCAGCCAAGCTTGGCATGGGCCTTCGACGGGTCGCCCAGCAGCAGATCCACTTCGGTCGGGCGGAAATAGCGCGGGTCGATCTTCACCAGCACCCGGCCGTCAGCGGTGTCGAAACCCTCTTCGTTCACCCCTTCGCCGCGCCACGCGATGGTGCGGCCGACCTGGGCGAAGGCCAACTCGACGAATTCGCGCACCGCATGGGTCTCGCCGGTGGCGAGCACGTAATCCTCGGCCTCGTCCTGCTGGAGGATGCGCCACATGCCTTCGACATAGTCGCGGGCATGGCCCCAATCGCGCTTGGCATCCAGATTGCCCAGGTACAGGGTTTCCTGGTGGCCGAGCTGGATGGCGGCGACGGCGCGGGTGATCTTGCGCGTCACGAAGGTTTCGCCCCGGATCGGGCTTTCGTGGTTGAACAGGATGCCGTTGGAGGCGTGCATCCCATAGGCCTCACGGTAGTTCACCGTGATCCAGTAGGCGTACAGCTTGGCCGCGGCATAGGGGCTGCGCGGGTAGAAGGGGGTGGTTTCCTTCTGCGGCGTCTCCTGCACTTTGCCGAACAGCTCGGAGGTGGATGCCTGATAGAAGCGGGTGGTTTTTTCCATCCCCAGGATGCGAATCGCTTCCAGCAGGCGCAGCGTCCCGATACCGTCGGCGTTGGCCGTGTACTCGGGGGTCTCGAAGCTGACCTGGACGTGGCTCTGGGCGGCGAGATTGTAGATCTCGGTCGGCTGAACCTCCTGAACCAGACGGATCAGATTGGTCGCATCGGTCAGATCGCCGTAATGCAGGTAGAAGGGCAACGACCCTTCATGCTTGTCATGGTAGAGATGGTCGATACGGCCGGTGTTGAACGAAGACGAACGCCGCTTGACGCCGTGGACGACGTATCCTTTCGACAGCAGGAGTTCGGCCAGATACGCCCCATCTTGGCCCGTGACGCCAGTTATCAGCGCGACTTTCTCAGACATTCGTTTTCGTTCCGCTATTTCGCCGTCAGGATCACCAAACCCAGGAAGCATCGCCCCAGGGCTAATTCATCAGGGAATTCTCGATATCGGTTCGTGGTTGATTACCACCTTGCGGCGGCGGATCAAAGTGCAATCCCCGCGACCGGCTCCTGCGCTTTTACGGGTATCCGCGTTGCAACACCGGAAGGAGGGAGCGGACTTCCGGCTTTCGCGCCCTATCGGGGCAGCGGGGAGCCGGGCGGCCGACACGTGATCTTCGTGTTTCATGACACGTCCCGTTTCATATTTCATGATACGTTCCGTTTCATGTTTCACATCACGGCAACCGGCGCGATCCGCCGGGATAACCAAAGGCACCACAGCCTTGACGGCGGAGGCACTGGCAGCATCCAGGCCGGAAAAACGAAAGAACGGCCGCATCGGTTGCCCACCCCTCTCCGGCACGGCATGACGCAGTACCTTCGTAGGGCGGCGGATTAGCCGCAGCATTGCACCCTTGTCAACCCGACCGTTCATCCTATGGCCACCCTGCGGCATCCCGCTGCGGGATGGGCGTGTGACTGACATACGCACACGGCTTTTCTTGAACCCTCTTTCCCAAGCCTGTTATGTGATCCCGTGATCCTGATGGGAACCGGCCCCACCCCTTCTCTTCCGATGAGAGTTTCATGACGACGCGATCGCTGGCAGTGACCTGGAGCCTTTCGGAATTGCATGGTTGGGGGCTGGTGGGCCTGCACACCTGCCTTTACATGGTTGAACGGGGCATTCGACCGCTGCTGCTCGAAGCTCCGTCCATGAACTCCATGCGCCCGCAGAACCGCGAACGGCTGACGCCGCTGCTCGAGGGGTACGAGACCACGCAGCGTCTGCAAAAGGAAAACCCGGGCAAGGTTTTCATGCTGAACGATTTCGACGTTCTGCATGCCCTCAGCAACGGCTTCGTCGCCCAGCCGGTGTCCAGCCGCTTCCGCAGCGCCCGGAACGTCGGCGTGATCGCCTACGAGGATACCCGCGTCTACGGCGACGTGCTGGAGCGGGCGAAGTCCTACGACATCATGGTGGTGCATTCCACCTACAACAAAAACCTGCTGGACGAGCGGGGCGTGAAGGATGTCCGCCTGACGTTCCAGGGCATCGACCCGACCGAGGCGTTCCCCGGCACCCCGCAGAAGCGGTTCGGGGACCGGTTCGTCGTGTTCTCCGGCGGAAAACTGGAATTCCGCAAGGGGCAGGACATCGTGCTGGCCGCCTTCCGCCGGTTCCATCAGCGTCATCCCGACGCCCTGCTGGTGACCGCGTGGCACAACCCGTGGCCGCCCACGGCCGCCGGCATGGCCGAATCCACCCTGGCCCCGTCGGCTCCCAAGGTGGACGCCAACAACCGCCTGCGCATCACCGACTGGGCCGTGGAGAACGGCCTGCCGGCGGAAGGCTTCCTCGACCTGGGCTTCCTCACCCGCGCCCAGATCGCCCCGCTTCTGTGGGAATGCCACGCCGCCCTGTTCCCCAACCGCTGCGAAGGTGCGACCAATCTGGTGGCAATGGAGGCGATGGCCTGCGGCGTGCCCACCGTGCTGTCGGCCAACACCGGGCACATGGATCTGGTGGCGGGCGACACCTGCTTCACCCTGAACCATCAGACGCCGGTCCCCGATCGGGACGGCAGCCGCATCGGCTGGGGTGAATCCTCCGTGGACGAGTTGGTGGAGACGCTGGAGCGGATCTACACCGACCATGCCGAAGCGCAGCGCCGCCGGGCCAACGCCCTGGCCTTCGTCCATGGGCAGCGGACATGGCGGAACTTCGCCGAAAGCTTCGTCACCGCCTGCCAGAACTGACGAGAGAACGGGAACGGCCCCATGACCACCACCACGCTCCCTTCCCTCACGCGGTCCGACGCCCCAGCGGACGGGGCGGCGGTGAAGTCCGTCGTCTACGTGGCGGAAAATGCCCTCAGCTACGTGCAGGGCGGCGGTGTGGTGGCGAGCCATGTGCTCAAGGGGCTTCCGGCGGACAAGCTGGTCGGGTTCTACGGTTACAAGGGGATCACGGTATCGCCGGATTATGGCGACCGTTTCCACCTGCTGCCCCCCGACTGGCGCCCGCCCGCATGGTGGAGCCGGATCGAGGGCGGCATGCGCCGGGCCGGCATGGCCCGCACCGCCTGGCGGATGAAGCACGCCCTGGTGCGCCGTCATCCCGAACCCTTCCTGAACGAAGATCTGCGCGACGCGCTGGCGGTTCTGGACAAGCGCGGTTTCCGCCCCGACATCGTTTACACAGCCCCCCTGTCCCTGCGCTTCCTGGCGCTGGCGGTCGGCATCGCCCGGCATTTCAACGTGCCCATGGCCGTTCTGCACATGGATGACTGGCTGGAGGAAGACAGCAAGACCATCCCGGCCCCGTCCGTCCGTGAATCCTGGCGGCAGCGGATCATCGCCCTGATGCGCGAGGCGGGGCAACGGTCGCTGGCGTCCACCACCAACTCCCCCCATCTGGCGGAAAAGCTGGAGGGGGTGACGGGACAGCCCTTCTTCGCCGCCAACAACGCCTGCCCCGATCTGATGCACGGCAAGACGGAGCGGCTGTTCCAGCCGCTGCCTGCCGCCCAGCCGGGCGGACGGGTTCCGTTGCTGACCTATGCCGGCGCCATGAACCTGCATCTGCAGGGCGAAACCCTGCTGTGGCTGGCCCGCGCGGTATCGGAGCTGAATTTCGAAGGCACGCCGTGCCGGCTGGAAGTCTTCACCCCCATCGAATTCGCCCCCCTGATCAACGCCGAGCAGATGCCGGGTGCCGTGGTCTACCGCGGCCATGCAGGGCCCGAGACGCTCGTGGATGCCTATCTGGCGTCCGACTTCCTGGTGGCGTCCACCACCTTCCGGCCCGACAATCTGGTGTTGTTCCGCTATTCTCTGGCCACCAAGCTGTCGGAATACCTGTGCGTGGGCAAGCCGGTCCTGTCCATCGGCCATCCCGACTGGGCGGTGCACGATTACGTGCGGCGGAACGAATGCGGCTTTGCCGTAACCGAACGGGAGCGAATCGGGATCAAGGCTCAGTTGCGCCAGATCCTGGCCACCTCCCCCGAACGGCTGGAGGCCATCGGGCGGGCCAATCGTGCCCTGTGGGAGCGGCAGCATGACATCCGCATCATGTCCCGCCCGACCCGCGAGGCGATCGGCCTACCCCCTTTGTGAGGCGGGCTGTACGGCTTTGGAGCGCTGCGCGGGATTTCCACCCCTGTTCGTGCTGGACGCGGCGTGCGTTTCCCTTTCTATAATGCGCGCTGCCGGCGCGGCCCTTGCTGTCCGCCACCCCCTTTCCCTCTCTTGACGAGACGCGGCCTATGACGATTTCCAGCCAACGCATTCTCGTAACCGGCGGCGCCGGCTTCCTTGGTTCGCACCTGTGCGAAAAGCTGCTGGCGCAAGGACACGAGGTCATCAGCGTTGACAACTATTTCACGGGCCGCAAGCGCAACATCTACCACCTGCTCCAGAACCCGCGGTTCGAGGCGATCCGCCACGATGTGACCTTCCCGCTCTATCTGGAGGTGGACAAGATCTACAATCTGGCCTGCCCGGCATCGCCCGTGCATTACCAGTTCGATCCCGTGCAGACCACCAAGACCAGCGTGCATGGCGCCATCAACATGCTGGGGCTGGCCAAGCGGGTGAAGGCCCGCATCCTCCAGGCTTCCACCAGCGAGGTCTACGGCGACCCGGCGGTCCATCCCCAGACCGAGGATTACTGGGGCAACGTCAACCCGATCGGCCCGCGCGCCTGTTACGACGAGGGCAAGCGCTGCGCCGAGACGCTGTTCTTCGACTATTACCGCCAGTTCAGCCTGCCCATCCGCGTGGTGCGCATCTTCAACACCTATGGACCCCGCATGCACCCCAACGACGGGCGCGTGGTGTCCAACTTCATCATGCAGGCGCTGCGCGGCGATCCCATCACCATCTACGGCGACGGGTCGCAAACGCGGTCCTTCTGTTTCATGGACGACCTGCTGGAAGCCATGGTCCGCTACATGGATCTGGATGGTGACGTCCCCGGCCCGATCAACATCGGCAACCCCGGCGAATTCACCATGATCGAATTGGCCGAGATGGTGATCCGCCTGACCGGCTCGTCCTCGCGCATCGAGCAGCGCCCCCTCCCCGCCGACGATCCCAAGCAGCGCCGCCCCGATATCACCAAGGCCAAGTCCCTGCTGTCGTGGGAACCCAAGGTGCCGCTGGAAGAAGGTCTGACCCGGACCATCGCCTATTTCCGTGAGCTGGTGGAAAACGGCGGGGTGGAGGGGGTGCGCTGATCCCCGCCGCCCCCTTCTCCGGCACCGGTCCCGCTTCGCAGGCTCAGCGCGCTCTGGTGCTGGGTGCCGGAGGCTTCCTTGGCACACACCTGCGGCGTGCCTTGCGGCTCGGCGGTCATGAGGTGACGGCCTTTGGCCATCCGCCGCCGGGCATGACCTCGGAGCGTCCCGCCGGCACGGCGGACACCGACGGTATCGCCTGGCACATCGGTGATTTCACCGACCGGGGCCGGCTGGTCCGGGCGCTCGGCGGCTGCACCGTGGCCTATCATCTGATCGGCAGCACGTCGCCCGCCCGTTCCAACGCCGCCCCGGCGGAGGACGTGGCGGACACGGTGATCGGCACCATCGCGTTTCTCGATGCCGCGGTGGCGGCAGGGGTGAAACGGGTGGTGTTCGTGTCGTCGGGGGGAACGGTCTATGGGGTCCAGAACCGGCTGCCCATCGCCGAGGATTTCCCCACCGATCCCATCTGCGCCTACGGCATCAACAAGCTGGCGATCGAGAAGTACCTGCACCTGTACCACCATCTGCACGGGCTGGATTATTGTGTCCTGCGGGTGGCGAACCCGTTCGGCGAGGGGCAGGTCAGCCGCCGGCAGCAGGGTGTCGTCGCGGCCTTCGCCGCCGCCGCCGCCCACGGCGAGCCGTTGGTGATCTGGGGCGACGGCAGCATCGTGCGCGATTACGTCCACATCGACGACGTGACCGCCGCCCTGATACAGGCTGGTACCGTCCCGGCTCTCGCCGAGCGTGTCATCAACATCGGCAGCGGCGAGGGACGCAGCGTTCTTGACGTGGCCGACGCCATGGAAGCCGCCGCCGGCCGGCCCCTGGTGCGCGATTTCCGCCCTGGACGGCCTGTTGATGTGCCGGCCGTGGTTCTGGACATCACCCGTGCCCGCCGGGTGCTGGAATGGTCCCCCCAGGTGCCGTGGAGAGAAGCCGTCGCCCGCGCCTACCGTTTCCACCGCGATCATGCGGTCCCTGCGGTTCCCGTCCCCTGACCGTCAGCGCTCGGGAATGGAAAAGCCTTCCGCCGGCAAGCCGCGCCGCCAGCGGTCCCACATGGCATCGAAAGCCGCTTCCATCTTGGCGGCGAAACGGGGCATGTCGAACAAGGGGGCCGTTTCCCGGGAGGCCCACAGCCGCGCCCGCACCACCGCCAGCGCCTGGGGATTGAGGGCCAGCGCCTCGGCCAGGGCGACATAAGCCTGCGGTGTCGGGCAAATCATGTCTTCCAGCCCCACGGCGGTCAGCATGGACGACGCGATGCGGTTGGAAAAACAGTTCCCTGCCAGCGTCACCATCGGCAGCCCCGACCACAGGGCATCGAGCGCCGTGGTGGATGCGTTCATGGTCCAGGTATCGAGGAACAGGTCCGCCGCCTGATGGCGGGCGTAGTGATCGGCCTTGTCCGCCACCCGGCTGGCCATGATGATGCGGGCCGGATCGATCCCGGCTTCGGACGCGAAACGGGTCATGCTGTGGCGCGGGCCGTCCAGCCCACCCGCCCTTGACAGCCACAGAACGCTGCCCTCCACCCGCCGCAGGATCTCCATCCAATGGGTGAAGACGGCGCCGTCCACTTTTTCCGTGTTGTTGAAGGCGCAAAAGACGACGGCGTCTTCGGGAAGCCCATATTCATGGCGGGGACGCACCGGATTGATGGGGTGGCGGTCGGCGGAATGGTAACAGACCGGCAGCCGGACCACCGCTTCGCCATAGCGTCCCTCTTCGCCGAAGGGAACCACCACCCGGTCGGCCAGCAGATAGTCGGCCGCCACCGTGCCCAGGCCGCCGGCATGCCCCAGCCAGAACACCCGCACCGGCGCCGGGCGGCAGGCCATGGCCACCAGCCCTTCCTTGTCCATGTGCCCGTCGAGATAGACGAGCACATCGACCCCTGCGGCCCGGATGCGCGCGGCGATGTCCGCGCCTGCCAGACCTGTGATGTCATGCACATGGTCGAAGCCGGCCCTGTGGCGGGCCGCATAGGCATCGTCCGCCGGCACTCCGGCCACATGGGTGAAGCCATGGATCTCGAACCGCGCGCGGTCGTGCGCGGCGAACAGCGACAGGGTGACCTGCCCGATGGGATGGTTCTTCAGATGAACCGACAGATAGCCGACGCGCAGCCGCGCCGGGCGCATCGCCGGCACCGCGAAGGGAGCCGCGTTCTCCGGTGCCGCCGCGGCCAGCCGCCGGCCGAAAGCCTGTTCCGCCATCGTGCGGGCCGCATCGGGAAGCGGGCGGTAAAGATGACGGTAGAGGACGCTGCTCAACAACCTCCAATCCACGTCGCCGCCGCCGGTTTCCAACGCCATCCGCACCGCACGGGCCATCCCGTCCTGCAGCGCCGGCTGCCGGTCGAACATCAGGCAATAGCGCCCCACGTCCATGGCATGAACCGCGCTTTCCAGCCGCGCCGGTTCCAGGAGCAAGGCATGCCAATGGTGCGATACCGCCTCGGCATGGCGGTGCAGGCGGCTCAGGACATAGCCAAGTGCCGTCAACGCCCCGGCATAGGCCGGGTCGGCGACAACGGCGGCCTGGAGCGCCGCAACGGCAGCCTCGTGATTCCCGAGATCGAAAAGGATCATGCCGCGGCTGTGATGAGCGGCGGCCGACGCGGGATCGAGGCGGCCAGCCTTCCGGAAGGCATCCTCCGCCTCCCGAAGCTGGCCCACACTGCGAAGGATGATCCCCAGATTGAAAAACAGGGCGGCATCGGTCCCCGCCATCTCCGCCGCCGCCCGGATGACCACCGCCGCATCGGCGTGGCGCCCCACCATGGTCAGGACGGACGCATAGTTGGACAGAAACGCCGGTGTCTGTTTGTGGCGGAGCGCCTCTTCAAACAGGGCCACCGCCTCTTCCGGCCGGTTCTGGAAACGGCGGACCAGACCCAGGAGATGCAGGGAGTCCGGATGGCCGGGGGCATGGGCCAGGATACGCTCCGCCATCACGGCGGCGTCCGCATGGCGGCCGGCGTTGAACAAAGCCGCCGCCATATTGAAGGCGTCGGCCAGGGCAAGACCGGGAGAGGCCGGGGTCTCCGTCATGGCATACCGCTCCGTTCCGGGAAGGCCGGCAGGATCAGGCCGCACCCTGGCGTGTGCACCAGGCCTGCCACATGGCACGGTAAGCGGTTTCGAGATTCCGCACGAAGATTTCGTGCCGCATCATCGAGGAAGAGTGCATCCGCCGCTGCACCTTCTGCCGCAGGCCGGGGTCGGCTTTGACCTCTTCGGCCAGCCGCAACGCGATGGCGACATAATCCTTGGGCGATGCGGCGATCCAGTCGGGCCGCCCGATGCTGAGCAGCGCCGAACGCCCGAACCGCTGCATCGGCGTGTCGCCGGTCAGCGTCACCATGGGTGTGCCCACCCACAAGGTGTGCATGGTGGTGGTGACGCCGGTGTAGGGGAAGGTGTCGAGCGCGATGTCGATGTCGGCGAAACCGTCCAGGAACGGCCCCAGGGGCGAGTATCCCTGGAAGGACAGCCGGTCCGGCCCGATGCCATGGGCGGCCATGGCGCGCAGAACCCGGTTCTGCACCATGGGGCTGTCGAAGGTCTTGTATTTGAAGATCAGATGGCTGTCGGGCAGGCTGTGGAGGATTTCGGCCCACGCGGCGAACGCCGCCTGCGACAGCTTGGCCGGGTTGTTGAAACAGCCGAAGGTGATGTGCCCCTTGCGGAAGACCGGCGACGGCGCCGGGCGGCGGTACGTCACCAGCGGCGTGTAGCAATAGGCGGTTTCCGGCAACGCCCACGGGCGGTCCACGAACCCGGCATCGGCCGCCGGCGACAGCAGGTGGGGATCGAGCAGGGAATAGTCGATGCCCGGAATGCCCAGCGTGTTCAGATAACCGATCCAGTTGACCATCACGGGGGCCGGCTTGCGGGCCACGGTCAGGATGCGGTTACGCGCCGTATGGCCCGACAGATCGATCAGGATGTCGATCTTGTCGGCCTGGATCAGGTCGAAAAGCTGATCGTCGCCCAGCATGCCGACGTCGCGCCAGTTGGGCACGCAGGACCGGAAGCTCTCGGTCACCGGATCGGACCAGGTGATGAGGGAATAGGCGTAGAGATCGATGACGTTCTTGTCATGCAGCCGCAGCACCGGCTCCACATAGTGCGAGGCCGGGTGCATGATGAAATCGCCCGACAGATAGCCGATGCGCAGCCGGCGGTTGGGCGACGGATCGTTGGCATAGGCGGCGGGGCGCGGCCCGGCCATGGCCTGAAGCTTTTCTCCCACCACGCGATGCTGGTCCATGACGAAGGACAGCGGCGCCTCCTCGTCGTAGTTCAGGATCGAGATGTAGTTCTGCCAGATGCCGGGCACGGATTCGTCAAGGCGCAGCGCCTCGCGGTACTGAGCCAGGGATTCCTTGATGAAGCCGAGGCCGAAATAGACACCGCCCAGATTGGTCAGCGCGCGGACGTTCTGCGGGTCATGCTTCAGCACCGTCTGGAAATGGCCCAGGGCCGCCTCGTACCGGTTGGTGCGCATACCGGCCAAGCCCATGTTGAAGTGAGCCGACGGCTCCTCCGGGTCGATCTCCAGCACCTTCAGCCCGGCTTGATAGGCGTCGTCATGCCGGCCCAGATGCAGGTAGAGATTGATCATCTCCAACAGCAGGAGGGGATCGCCGTTCTCCCCCTCCACCGCCTGCTCGCACAGCTTCATGGCCGCCGCCGCCTGACCGCGCTGCATCAGCGCCTGAGCCTGGGTCAGAACGGCCACGGTGCGGGATGAGGGGGGCGGAAGGGGCATGGACGGACGACCTTGACGGAAAAGCGGTTGAGAGAGGCCGGAGCGCTCCAGCAGCAGGGCGGCAAAGTGCGGGACACCTGCCCGGAAATCAAGGCCCGAACCCTCTTCCGGCCGTCAGACCAGATTGAGCGCCTGCATGGTGCGGATGTTGTAATAGCGCGGATCGGTCAGGGAATCCGGCAGCTTGCCGGCGGCGAACGCCGCCACCAGCCCGCGCACCGCATCCTCGATGGTGTGGGCGGTGGCGAAGCCCAGCTCCCGCCGGATCTTTTCCGACGAGATGTGGTAGGAACGGGGATCGTCGGTGGGGGCGATCTCCATTTCCACCTGCGGGCCGACGGCGGCGCGGACCATCTGGGCCAGCTGCATCACCGAATGGTTCTCGAAGCCCACGTTGTAGACGCGCCCGTCGATGTCCCCGTCGGCCCATTGCAGGGCGTTCAGGTAGAAGGCGCACATGTCGTCGATGTGGATGTTGGGGCGGAGCTGGCTGCCCCCCAGCACCTTGACCCGCCCGTTGTTGACCGCGTGGTTGGTCAGGATGTTGACGATCACGTCCAGCCGCTGGCGGGGGGAATAGCCGCACACGGTGGCCGGGCGCACGGTCAGGGTGACGAAGCCCGGTTCCCGTTCCTCCTCCAGCTCCCGTTCGCACAGGGCCTTGAAGCGGGAATAGTCGGTCAGCGGCTCCAGCGGCAGATCCTCGGTTACCTCCACCCCTTCCTTGATCCCATAGACCGAGGACGAGGAGGCGTAGACGAACCGCTTCACCCCCGCCGCCTTGGCCGCCCGAACCAACGGGCGGAACGCACGGTGGTTGATGGACGCGCCCAGCTCCGGGTTCAGCTCGAACGACGGGTCGTTGGAGATGCAGGCCAGATGGATCACCGCGTCGCATCCCGCAAGGGCATCCGCCACCGCCGCCGGATCGCGCAGGTCGCCCTTCACCTCCCGCAGGGCGGGGTGGCCACGCACACCGTCCAGCGCCGCTTCGCCATAGAGATAAAGATCCAGCACCGTGACCCGGTGGCCGGCGGCCAGCAGCTTGGGCACCAGCGCCGCCCCCACATAGCCGGCGCCGCCCGTCACCAGAACCGACCAGTTCCTGTCCGCCATCGTCCCCTACTCCGCCGTCCGCATCGCCGCCCGCCAGCCGGTGCCGAGGTCGAGCACGGCATGGATCAGGGTCAGGTGAAAGATCTCGACGAACCCGTATTCGCCGTTGTCCACATAGAAATTCACGTCCCCCAGCCGGCGCAGCGGGTTGGCGGGGGAAAAGCCGCTGAAAGTCACCACCCGGCATCCGCGCGCCCGGGCCGCCGCCACGGCCTTCAGGATATTGGCCGACGCCCCGGAACTGGACACCGCCATCAGCACATCGCCCCGGCGGGCGTGGAACTCCAGTTGGCGGGCGAAGACCTCGTCGTACCCATAATCGTTGCCCAGGCAGGTCAGGGCCGCGCCATCGGTCAAGGCCAGGGCCGGAAAGCCGCCGTTCTTGGAATAATCGATGGCCGCATGGCTGGCGATGCCGGCGGACCCGCCGTTGCCGATGAAGAAGACGCGGTTTTCCCCCGCCGCCAACCCGCCGAGCAGCCCGGCCACCCGGCCCATGCCGGCGGCCAGATCCAGCGCGTCCCCCGCGGCATCGGTCACCGCGGTCCGGCGCGGAAGGGCCGAGAGGGTGGCGAAGTAGGCATCGAGATCGCGCGCAGCGGGCGGAACGGTCATGGACGCGCCTACTTCAGGAGAGCCGTGATGAACTTGACCAGGGGGGCCTTTTCCACCGGGGTGCGGTGACCGACGATCCCCACCTTCAGCGCGCCGGCGGCGTTGCCGAGGAAGCCCACCAGCGGCATGGGCACGCCCGCCGCCACCATGGGGGCCGTCACGGCGAAGAAGGCGTCGCCCGCCCCCACCGTATCGACGATGGTGCTGGTCAGCGCCGGCACCCGGCAGGGGCCGCCGGCATCGGCCGCATCGAAACCGACGCAGCCATGCTTGCCCTGGGTCACGATCAGCCGGGGGCAGTCGATCACCGTCGGCAGCGTGCGCCCGGCGATGTCCGCCATGTCGGAAAACTTGTCGCGGGTGGCCAGCCGGGCTTCGTTGCTGTCGAGGCAGACGAAATCGGCGCGGGCGTATTTGTTGATCAGGTTGAAGCCGGTGTTGGCGCTGTTGGTCTGGGTGTTGACCGCCAGGAAACGGGCTTTGTCCTGCAGCACCTGCCGCGCGGTGCGGCTCAGCAGCCCATGGCCGAAATCGGTGACGACCACAAGATCGTAATCCCCGGCCCGCTCCCCCAGGATGCCGCACAGCGTGGCGTCCAGATGCTCGGGCATGGGGGAATCGTCCATGTGGTACACTTCGAACAGCTTGCGCAGGGAGTAGCTGTCGATGAAGCGCGCCTTGCGGGTGGTCGGCACCGTGTCCCGCCACAACGCCGTCAGGCCGACGTTGGGACGCAGATAATCGCGCACCAGCGCCTCGTGCCCGTCGGCTGCCCCCAGGCAGGTGATCACATCCACCTGGGCGCACAGGCCGGCGGCGTGGTTGGCGGCGGCGAACACGCCGCCGGCAAAGCGTTCCTGCTCCTGGAACAGGGTGGCGATCATGTTCTCCTTGGGTGATTTGCCCAAGGGGGAGACGTAGTTGTACTCATCGACGATGGCGTCGCCGACGAACAGCACGCGCATATGGCGCACCGCCTCCACCGCCGCCAGCAGGTCGTCGAGCGCCCCCCGGCTGCGCATCTCGTCCAGATAGCGCTGCAGCGAGGGATCATAGACGTTCAGATACTTGTTGATCAGCGTGGAGGAGCTGAAGGTCACGTCGTCGGTAAAGACGATGCGCCCGCCCCCGCTTTCCACCGCCTCGCGCTCGGGCGTGATCTTGCCGGTCACGTCGGCGCCGGCGTCGGCGTATTCCACACCCTTCACATAGACGTTGGGCGCCACCGACCGCAACAGCCCTTCGGCACTGGGCTGGTGGTTGACCGCAACCCAGTCCACATACTCCAGCGCCCCCAGCATTTCGGCGCGCAGATGTTCGGGAAACGCCGGACGCCCCGGCCCCTTGTTGACGAAGGCATCCGCGGTCAGGGTGACGATCAGCACCGACCCTTCCCGCCGCGCCGCTTCCAGGTGACGCACATGGCCCAGGTGCAGCAGGTCGAAGACGCCGTGGGCCATGACCACCGTCTTGCCCTCGGCCTTGGCACGGGCGGCGATGCCCGGCAGATCCTCCACCGACACGATCTTGCTGCGGGCCGGACGGACGGTCCGCTGCGGAAAAGGGGAAGCGGGATGAGAGGGAGAGGTCACGATGCCGGACGCCCCAGATACTTGAACCAGTCGGCGGTCGCCTCGGCGATGCCGTCGCGGGTCCACACCGGGGCTTCGCGCCAGTAATCGATGTGGTCCAGCATGATCCGCACGCCCTCTTCGAACGGCACCTGCGGCGCCCAGCCCAGGCGCTCGCGGATGCGGGCCGTGTCGGCCAGGGTGCAGTCGGGTTCCCCCGGCCGCTTGGGCAGGCGCACGGTCTCGGTAACGCCCAGCAGTTCGACCAGCCGGTTGACGCTTTGCGCCTGCCCGGTGCCGACGTTGTAGATCTCGCCCGACCGCTGGCTGCCGGCGGCCATGAGAAAGGCGCGCACCACGTCGGTGACAAAGGTGAAATCACGGGTCTGGGTGCCGTCGCCCACGATGGTCAGCGGCTTGCCGGCCAGACGCTGGGCCAGGAACACCCCGAACACCGCGCCATAGGTGCCGCTGGTCCGCGAGCGGGGGCCATAGACGTTGAACAGCCGCAGCGACAGGGTGGGCAGGCCATACACCCGTTCCCAATGCAGCGCGATCTGCTCCCCAAGCATCTTGGTCAGCGCATAGGGATAGCGGGGGTCGAAGGGGGTGTCTTCGGGCGTGGGAAACCGGTCGGGCAGGCCGTAGCACGACGAGGACGCGGTGTAGACGAACCGCTTCACGCCCGCCGCCTGCGCCGCCCGGCACACGGCATAGGTGCCGTCCACATTGGCGCGGAAGTACGCGTCGGGGTTCTGGATCGACGGCACGATATCGGCCATGGCGGCCAGATGAAACACCCGTTCCGCCCCGGCCAGCCCGGCGTCGGCCACGCCGGGGGCGGCGATGTCGCCCTCCACCACCTCCAATCCCGGCGGGTTGCCGAGAAAGGCCAGATTGGCCGGGCGTCCGGTGGAGAAATTGTCGATCACCCGCACACGGCGGCCGCGGGCAAGCAGGGCTTCGACCAGATGGCTGCCGATGAAGCCGGCGCCGCCGGTCACCACGTCCAGCCCGTTTCCGTGGCTGGCCTGCCCCTTATCGTCCACTGTCAATGCCCGTCTCCGCTTGCATGCGCCGGAGGCGGACTCTTAGCACGTCACTTCCGGGCGAGTGCAGTGGTTTCAACTCAGATCAGGACCGGACGGCGCCGGGCGACGATGGCCCGCAGATGCGCACGCACCTCGGCGATGACCGCCCCCCAGTCACCCAGCCGCGGCTGACGGTAAAGGCGCAGCGTGGGGTACCACGGCGAATCATGCCGCCCCAGCATCCAGCGCCAGTCGGGAACCAGGGGAAGCAGCGCCCACACCGGCTTGGCCATCGCTCCCGCCAGATGCACCACCGAGGTGTCCACCGAAATCACCATGTCCAGGTTCTCCAGAATGGCGGCGGTGTCGGCGAAGGTGGACAGGCGCTGACCCACATGGATCAGGTCCGGCCGCGCGGCCAGCACCTCGGCATCGCCGGGACGCATGTCGCGCTGGAGCGAGACGAACCGCACCCCCGTTTCCTGCAAAAGCCCGTCCAGGAGCGGCAGCGGCAGGGACCGGTTGTGGTCGTTCTTGTGCTGGGGATTTCCGGCCCAGACGATCCCCACCCGCGGGCTGCCGGCCACAGGCGGCGGCAGCACCGCGCGCCATTGCTCCACCAACTCCGGTTCGCTGCGGATATAGGGAACCGGAGCGGGAATGGTGGCGATCTCGGTACCGAAATGAAGCGGCAGGCTCATCAGGGGGGCCCAGAAATCCGCTTCCGGCAACGGATCGCCCTGCCCCACCACGTGGGACACCCCGATCGCGTTGCGCATCAGGCGGACCAGGGGCCCCTGACACGTCAGGATCATCCGCCCGCCCAGCTTTTCGATCAGTTGGCCATAGCGGGCGAAATGAATGACGTCACCGAAGCCCTGCTCGGTCACGGCCACCAGGGTCTTGCCCTGCAGGCTCTCCCCGTTCCAGCGGGGCCATTTCAGATCCCCTTTCAGGTCCAGCAGGTTTTCAGCGGTGTTGCGCCATTCGTACTCGCGGTAGCCTTCGCGCAGATCACCCAGGGTCAGCAGCGCCAATCCCAGATTCTTGCGGGCTTCCGCCTGATTGGGCCGCTCCTGCAACGCCCGGCGGTAGGAGGTGGCCGCCTCCCCGAACTGCGCCTGGTCCAACAACAGGTTCCCCAGATTGCACAACGCCGGCACATGGGTGGGAGAGCAGCGCAAAGCACGGCGGACCGCCACTTCGGAAGCCGCATTGTCCCGCTGCTCGCGCTCCAGGGAACTGAGGTTGGACCAGATATCCCCCTGGGCCGGAT
This sequence comes from Azospirillum fermentarium, assembly GCF_025961205.1. NCBI lineage: Bacteria > Pseudomonadati > Pseudomonadota > Alphaproteobacteria > Rhodospirillales > Azospirillaceae > Azospirillum > Azospirillum fermentarium. The sequence goes on along the minus strand of NZ_JAOQNH010000004.1, from coordinate 149,705 downwards.
CAAGCGCCAGGGCGGTGTGAAACATGGTCTGCCCTTCGGCCATCCGCTCCAGCCGGCGCAGCACCACGCCTATGTTGCCACGGGCGGGGGCGAAGTCGGGAAAGGCCCGGATCACCCGCCGGAACGCCGCTTCCGCCGACACGAGATCGCCGGCGGAAAACGCGCTCAGGCCGGCTTGGAAATCGGGCGTGTTCAAGGGGTCGGGCGCGGCAGGGGGCATCGTCGAAAGCTCCAGCGGATCGGGCCGCACGGTATCGGGCCGATGGGGGCAAAGTCAATCGAGCCCACCGGGGCAGGCCGCAGCGCCCCAGGGCAACAAGACACTTTTGTACTCTTGTCTGGTTATGATCTATTACGCTCATGCTCGTGTCTCATCATATTCTGACCAGCGCCCTGGCCGACCATCAGGCCGGGCACCTGCACCGGGCGGCGGACGGTTACCGGAAGGCCCTGTCCATCGAACCCGCCAACCCGGACGCCCTGCACCTGCTGGGACTGACCGAACGCGGGGACGGCCGGCCGGGACAGGCGTTACGGCTGATGGAGCGGTCGCTGGTAACCCAGCCGGCTCTTTTCCCCGCCTGCTTCAATCTGGCCCGTCTGCATCACAGCTTGGGCCGGCTGGACGATGCCGAAGCCCTGCTGCGCCGGGCATGGGCGCTTTCACCATCGCGGGATCTGGCGGTGACGCTGGCCTCCGTGCGGCTGGAGCGGGGGCATGACGGGGCGGCTGAGCAGGCGGCACGCACGGCATTGATGCTGGAGCCGGCGGACAGCCGTATCCTCGGCACCATGGCGCTTGCCCTGAACCGCGCCGGCGCCGGGGATGACGTGGTTCTGTGCACCTACGCCCGCGCGTGCCGCGCCGCCCCGGACCAGGGGGACATCTGGCTCAACCGGGCCGCCGCCCTGCTGGCCCGTGGACAGGCCGAGGGAGCGCGGCGCAGCGCCGCCATGGCCCGCGTGCTGCTGCCCGGCGATGCCGGAGCGCTGATCAATCACGCCAACGCGCTCCAGACCCTTGGCCGGCTGGAGGAAGCCTTCACCGTTTATGAAGCGGCGCAGGCCGCCGACCCGCTGCGGGGGGAGGCCCGCATGGGGCTGGCCAACACCCTGTCCCGGCTGGTGCCCCAGTGGCACGCGCCGATGATGAACGACGCCGTGCGCAACGATGCGTACGAGGCGGCCCTGCGCCGGGCCGTCGGCCCGGACACCCATGTGCTGGAGATCGGCACCGGGGCCGGGCTTCTGGCGCTGATGGCGGCGGCGGCGGGGGCCAGGCGTGTCACCACCTGCGAGATGGTGGCGCCGGTCGCCGCCGCCGCCCGTGATATCGTCGCGGCCAACGGGCTGGCGGACCGTATCACCGTCATCCCCCGCCGGTCCGATGCCCTCGATGCCGACTCGGACCTGGGCGGACGGGCCGATGTTCTGGTGTCGGAGATCCTTTCCAGCGAGCTGCTGTCCGAAGGGGTTCTGCCCAGCCTGGAGGACGCCCAGGCCCGGCTGCTGAAACCGGGCGGCACGGTGATCCCCCGCGCCGGGGCGCTGCGGTGCGCCCTGGTGGGGGGGCGTTTCCTGGAGGATCACTTCGAGACGGCGGCCATCAAGGGGTTCGACGTCCGCCGTTTCCGCCGGCTGGTGGCGCGCCGGGCCTATATGCAGGCCGGTGCCGCGGACTGTACCCGGCTGTCGGCGGTCTTCGAGCCGTTCCATTTCGACCTGACGGGCCGCACCCGGACCGTGCCGGAACAGCGCCGCGTGGCGGTGCCGGTCACCGCCGGCGGGCGGTGTCTGGGGGTGCTGCAGTGGATCCGCCTCGAGATGGACGCCCACACCCTGTTCGAGAACGATCCCGCCGACCGCCAGCCCGTGTCCGGGTGGCAGCCGGTGATCTACCTGTTCGACGCGCCGGTGACGGTTCGGACCGGACAGACGGTGATGCTGCAGGCGTGGCACAACCGCAACCAGCCTTGGTTCATGCTGGACGGGGTGACCCAGGCACGGTGACGGCGGCTTGCCTGACGCGCACCGTCCTATGATAAAGCATGGCTCTCGCAACGCCCTCTTGCCGCCGGAGCGCCATGTCTCTTCCCTGGCACGACCATGCCGACGCCCTGCCGCCGCCCCGGACGCTGGCCGATGTGGCCGCCCGTCTGCGCGCCCGGGCGGTGCTGATGTCCCACACCGCCGGCACCCCCCATCTGGGGTCGTGCCTGTCGTGCGCCGACATCGTTGCCGCCGCCTATTGGCGGGTGCTGCGTCTGGACCCGCAGCGGCCCGAAGCCCCGGAACGCGACCGCTTCATCCTGTCCAAGGGGCACGCGGCGGTGACGCTCTACGCCGCCCTGGCCCACCGCGGCTTCTTCCCCGCCAGCCGGCTGGCCACCTACAACGGCAACGGCGATGCGCTGGCCGAGCACCCCGGCCCCGGCTGCGCGCCGGGGGTGGAGGCGGCCACCGGCTCGCTGGGCCATGGACTGCCCATGGCGCTCGGCATGGCGCTGGCCGGGCGCATCCAGGGGCGGAACCACCGGGTCTACGCCCTGCTGTCCGACGGCGAATGCAACGAGGGATCGGTGTGGGAGGCGGCCATGCTGGCCCCGGCCCAGCGGCTGGGCAACGTCTGCGTCATCGTCGATTACAACAAGTGGCAGGCCACGGGCCGCAGCGACGAAACGCTGGCGCTGGCCCCCTTGCGCGACAAATGGGCCTCCTTCGGCTGGTCCGCCCACGAGGTGGACGGCCACGATCCCGACGCCCTGGCCGCCCTGATGGACCGGCTTCCCGACGGGTCCGGGCGGCCCGTGGCGCTGATCGCCCACACGGTCAAGGGCAAGGGCGTCAGTTTCATGGAAGACGACAACAACTGGCACTACCGCATTCCCAAGGCCGAGGAGGCCGCCGCCGCCCTGAAAGAGTTGGGGCAGGAAGCGATGCTGGCGGCCACCCCCATGGTGCGGGCATGAGAAACGCATTCGCCGACGAGATAACCCGGCTGGCCGGCGCCGACCCCCGCGTCGTCCTGCTGTCGGGCGACATCGGCAACCGGCTGTTCGACCCGTACAAGGCCGCGGCCCCCGAACGCTTCTTCAACGCCGGGGTGGCCGAGGCCAACATGATCGGCATGGCCGCCGGCATGGCGCTGTCGGGGCTGCGGCCCGTGGCCTACACCATCACCCCCTTCATCACCACCCGCTGCCTGGAGCAGATCCGCGTCGATGTCTGCTACCACCGGGCGCCGGTGGTGATCGTCGGCGTCGGTTCGGGGCTTGGCTATGCCTCGCTGGGGGCCACGCACCATTCGTGCGAGGACATGGCCTTTCTCCGCGCCCTGCCCGGCATGACCGTCATCGCTCCCGCCGACGCGTGGGAGGTGCGCGCCGCCCTGCGCGCCGCCCTGGCCCACGATGGCCCGGTCTATCTGCGCATCGGCAAGAAGGGTGAGCCGCAGGTGCACACCGGCGTGCCGACGGATTTCGCCATCGGCCGCGGGCTGGTGGTGGACGAGGGGGACGGCATCTGCCTGCTGGCCGCCGGCACCATCCTGCCGGTGGCGCGGGATACCGCCGCCCTTCTGCGGGACCAGGGTTTTTCCGTGCGGCTGGTCAGCCTGCACACCGTCAAGCCGCTGGACACGGCCCTGCTGGAAGACAGCTTCGCCCGCTTCCGCGCGGTGGCGACGGTGGAGGAGCATTCGTTGATCGGCGGGCTGGGCGGGGCGGTGGCCGAGTGGCTGGCCGACCGCGATCCCCTGACGGCACCGCCGGTGCGCGCCCGGCTGGCCCGGTTCGGTACCCGTGACGAATTCCTCCACACCGCCGGGAAACAGGGCTACGCCCGCGCCCATTTCGGCCTGACGGCGGACGCCATCGCCGGACGTCTCGCCGCGCTGGCCGCCGTCTGACACAGAAGGATCGCGAACCCCATGAAAACCCTTGCCGCCATCCTGGTGGAAACCGGGCGCCCGCTGGAACTGGTGGAACTGGGGCTGCCGGCCCTGCGCCCCGGCCAGGTTCTGGTCGAGCTGGCCTTCAGCGGCGTGTGCCACACCCAGATTCTGGAAGCCCGCGGCCACCGCGGCCCCGACCGCTTTCTGCCTCACTGCCTGGGGCACGAAGGCAGCGGAACCGTGCTGGAGACCGGCCCCGGCGTCACCAAGACCAAGCCCGGCGACCAGGTGGTTCTGTCGTGGCTGAAGGGATCGGGGGCCACCGTGGTGGGCACCCGGTACGATTGGGCCGGACGGGCGGTGAACGCCGGGCCGGTCACCACGTTCCAGCGCCACGCGGTGGTCAGCGACAGCCGCCTGACGGTGCTGCCCGACGGCTTTCCCCTGGCCACCGCGGCCCTGGTGGGCTGCGCCGTGCCCACCGGCGTGGGCGTGGTGTTCAACACCGCCGCGGCACGGCCGGGGCAGAGCATCGCCGTGTTCGGGGCCGGCGGCGTCGGGCTGTGCGCCATCGCCGCGGCGCGGGCCGTCGGCTGTGACCCCATCATCGCCGTGGACATCCTGCCGGCCAAGCTGGACATCGCCCGCACCATGGGCGCCACCCATGGGATTGACGCATCGTCGGGCGACGTGGTGGCAGCCATCAAGGCGCTCTGCCCCGCCGGCCTCGACATCGCCATCGAATCCAGCGGCCGTCCACCGGTCATGGCGCAATCCCTGGCGGCCGTGCGGGCTCAGGGCGGGCTGGCAGCCGTGGTGGGCAACGCCCATGCCGGCGAGACCCTGACCATCGACCCCCAATGGCTGAACCAGGGCAAACGCCTGCTGGGCACCTGGGGCGGCGACAGCGACCCCGACCGGGATTACGCCCGCTATTGCCGCCTGCTGAGTGCCGGCAAGATCGACATAGCCCCGCTTCTGTCCGCCCCCTATCCGCTGGAGCGGATCAATGAGGCCCTGGATGACCTCGAATCGGGCCGCGCCGCCCGGCCCCTGATCGCCATGGGCCCGGCCTGATACGGGAAGCCTCCGGCTTGCGGGCAGAAAAAAAGGCCGCTTTGGGAAAAGCGGCCTTTGAAGTTGATAGCCAACAAGCCGGAAATCCGGCCATGCAGTGTAATATGGTTTTGCCAAATTATTAAAACGAGAGTTTTGATTTTCAGGCGTGTAATGCAAAAAAGCTGGCTGGAGGCCGGCCCGCTCCACCCCAGCGGGTCATTCCCACCCAGCCCGGCTGCCCGCTCCACCGCTCTGGCCCGTGCCACCTGTACCCATGGCCAAGCACAGCGGCAGGCTGTGTCCCCCACAGAGCAGGATCCGCTCCCCACAGGACCAAGCCCCCATCGCCACGTTCGCACGAAACTTACCCGTGCACGGACATGAATGGGCTTTGGTGCCGACTCCGCCCGCTCCGTTCCGCCATGGGAGCATGGGATCACGAGGGCGAGAACGGCGGCTTGCCGCTTTCTCGGGCGCCGTTGTACGGTTCGCGATCCACCACAATCGCCATTCCCTTCCTTCCTGGCGGTGGTGGGCCTCTCCGATGAGCTGGACACAGGACTCCTCCATGACGCCGGCCGACCTGCTCTCGCTTCAGGCCCGCCACCATCACGACGCGGGGCGGCTGGCCGAGGCGGAAACCCTTTATCTTCGGTCGCTGGCTCACGATCCCTTCCACCATGACGCCTTGCATGGGTTGGGTCTGCTTCACCACGCCACGGAACGTGAACGCACCGCCACCGCCTTGATCGGGCGGGCCATCGCCCTGTCCCCTCTCACCGCCCATTACTACCGCGATCTGGCTGTCGGCCTGATGAAGCTCGGGCGCCTGGCCACTATGGCCGCGGCCTGCCGCATCGCCACCATGCTGGCCCCCGGCGATCGCAATGGTTGGACGATGCTGGGAATGGCGTTGAGCTTGTCCCCGTGCGATACACCGGCGACGGTCACGGTATTGCGCCGTGCCATCCTGTCGGGTGCGGGCACCGTTCCCGTGCTGATGAAGCTGGGGGAAACCGCAAGGCTGGCCGGGCGCAAAACCTTGGCGGTGGCCGCGTACCGCATGGCCGCCGCCTTGTCGCCCCAGGACATCTACCTGCTCTACAATCTGGGAACGGTACGGAAGGAAGCGGGAGAGCCAAGGGAAGCGATCGCCGCCTTCCGCCAAGCCATCCGCATCGATCCATCGTTCGGTCACGCGTTTTACGGGGCCGGGGATTGCCTGATCCGTCTGGAGCAGGCGGATGAGGCCGCCGGCATCCTGCGGCAATCGGCAGCGCTGGACCCTGCCCGCTTCGATACCCTGTCCGGTCTGGCACGGATCAACGAGATCGAAAACGACAACACGGCAGCCGAACGGTGGTTCCGGCGGGCCGCCGTGGTCAACCCCGGCGATGCCGTCGCCCACTTCAACCACGGCATCGTCCTGGAGCGCCTGAACCGGCAGGGAGACGCCGCGGATGTTTATGACAAGGCGCTGGAAGCCGACCCCAACCTGGGGGGCGCGCACGAGAAGTTCATCTTCAAACTCAACATCGCCCGGTGGCGGGATTATGAACGGGATGTGGAGCGTGCCCGCCGTTTCGTTCGCGAGCGGGGGGGAAAGGTGTTGCCCATCCCCTTCACCTATATCCCATCGACACCGGCCGAACAGTTGCTGTGCGCACGGCGGGTCTCAGCCGATGCCGTTCCCGCCGGCGCTGCGGACTGGCGCCATCGGTTCCGCCGCCCGGCCGGCGAGCCGGACAAGCCGATCCTGACCATCGGATACCTGTCGGGGGATTTCCGCGATCATGCCGTCGCCTATCTCGTGACCGGGCTTTTGGAAGAACACGACCGCACACGCTTCCGTATCCTGGGGTATTCCACGAGCCCCGACGGTCACGGCCAACCCATCCGCCGACGGATCGAGGCCGCCGTCGATGGCATGAGGTGCTTGCACGATCTCACCTCCACCGAGGCGGCTGAGCGGATTCACGCTGATGGGGTCGATATTCTGGTCGATCTCTCGGGCCATACCCGGTACGCCCGCATCGATGTCCTGGCTCTGCGTCCGGCTCCCATACAGGTCAATTACCTGGGGTATCCCGGCACGCTGGGAGCCGACTTCATGGACTACATCGTCGTCGATGCCTTCACCGTGCCGGCTGCCCAGCAACCATTCTATACGGAACGGCTGGTCCACCTGCCCCATGTCTATCAGGTGAACGATCACAGGAAAATGGCCGCCCTGCCACGGGCCAGAGCGGAATACGGCCTGCCCGATGATGGCCTCGTGTTCTGCTGCTTCAATCATACCGCCAAGATTACGCCTGGCGTGTTCGGCATCTGGATGCGGTTGCTGCGCGCCGTCCCCGGTTCCGTTCTCTGGCTGCTGATTTACAACCAGGAAGCCCTCGCCGGACTGCGGCGGGAGGCGGCGGCCCACGGTGTCGATCCCAACCGCCTGGTTCCCGCTCCGATCATTCCGCAAGCCCAGCATCTGGCCCGTTACGCCGTGGCGAACCTGTTCCTCGACACATTTCCCTACACGGCCCACACAACCGGCAGCGATGCCTTGTGGATGGGATGCCCCCTTGTCACCCGTACGGGGGAAACATTCCCGTCACGCGTGGCCGGCAGCCTGCTCCATGCTTTCGGTGTTCCCGAACTGGTGACGGACACCGCAGCGGCCTATGAGGCTCTTGCCCTTGAGCTTGCCCGTAGCCGGACCCGTCTGGCTGGGCTGCGCAGCCTGTTGCTGGACCGTCGCGCGACAACGCCCGCCTATGATACGCCCCGGTTTGCCCGGCATTTGGAGCAGGCGTTCGAAACCATGTGGATGCTGCACCGCACTGGCCAGCCCTCACGCCCGATCCAGGTGATGCCGGTTCAGCCGGCGGACGTCTGACCGCCTTTTGCTTTCCCCGATTTACGCCTTCTCTTTTCCATACGAACGATATGGAGAGATAGGCTGCGTGCGCCCGGGTTTCAGAACAGCACCCCATGCACAAAGAAAAAGGGGGTGGCCCGAAGGCCACCCCCCAATTCCCATTCCAGACCGCGCAGCCTTAGCTGATGCGGGTGCTAGTGGTGATAACACTGTCGAAGACACCCAACAGGGCGAAGTCAGACGCATCGACACCGTTGCCGTTGGCGTCCTTGACGAAGAAGACACCGGTGTTGGTGCTGTCGTTGAGGACCAGGATACCGCCGTTGGCCGCACCCCACGTACCCCACGTCGGGACGCCGTTGGACGTGAGGTCATTCGCCAAGCCAGCCGTGTCCAGGGTCGTTCCACCCAGGCTGGTGGTGATACCGGTGGTGATGATCGCCAGTTCGTTCGTACCCCAGTTGATGGAGCTGACCGAGCTGATGCTGGAATACGTCTGCCGACCACTCAGAGTGTCATTGCCATTCCCCACCGAAGACACCAGCGAAGAGAACAGGTGGATGCTATCCGACGCGGAGAAGCTGGAAATCCGGTCGAAGCCGGTGGTACCGCCCAGAGTCGCACCGTCGCTGGTCGCACCGAACTGCACTATATCGGTGCCGCTGCCGAGCGTGATCACATCCATGCCACCCTTACCCCAGAAGGTGACATTGGTCGAGCCGGTGAAGACGATCACATCGGTGTTGGCACCACCCGTCAGGCTTTCGATACCGGTCACCGATATCGTGTTCCCGACGTCAGTCAGGGTGATGGCATCCGTCCCGGTGCCGCCGGTCAGATCTTCGATACCGATCACGGTCATGGTCGAAGCAATGTTCGACAGCGTGATCACGTCGGTGTTGGCCGAACCCGTCAGGGTTTCGATACCGGACACGAACGTGGTGTTGCCCACGATGGTAGCATCGGTCGTCAGGGTCACGACGTCGGTGACCACACCACCCGTGAGGGTTTCGAGACCACGGACGAACAGGGTCGAGCCCGTGTTCGACAGCGTGATCACGTCGGTGTTGGCCGAGCCCACCAGGGTTTCGATACCGGACACGAACGTGGTGTTGCCGGTATTGCCCAGCGTAACCAGATCCGTGGTCGTGCTACCCGTCAGGGTTTCGAGACGGGAAACCGTGATGGTGTTACCGGCGTTGCTCAGGGTGACGATATCGGTCCCGGTGCCGCCGGTCAGAGCCTCGATGCTGCTCACGAACAGGGTCGAGCCGGTGTTCGCCAGCGTGATCACATCGGTGTTGGCCGAACCCGTCAGGATTTCGATACCGGACACGAACGTGGTGTTACCCACGAAGGTGGCATCGGTCGCCAGCACGATCGCATCGGTGTTCACACCACCCGTGAGGGTTTCGATGCCGCGGACGGTCAGGGTCGAACCCACGTTCGCCAGCGTGATCACATCGGTGTTGGCCGAACCCACCAGGGTTTCGAGACCGGACACGAACGTGGTGTTGCCCACGAAGGTGGCAGTCGTCCCCAGAGTGATCAGGTCGGTGTTCACGCTGCCCGTGAGGGTTTCGAGACCACTCACCAGCGTCGTGTTGCCCTGGTTGCCCAGGGTGACCACGTCGGTGTTGCCGCCGCCCGCCAGGGTTTCCAGAGCACGCACCAGGATGGTGTTGCCGACGTTACTCAGGATGATGGCGTCGGTGTTCGCACCACCCAGCAGGGTTTCGACACCCGACACGAAGGTCGTGCTGCCGTTATCCAGCAGGGTGATGAAATCGGAGCCCGTGCCACCCGTCAGGCTTTCAAGGCCATACACGGACATCGTGTTAGCAGCATTCGCCAGCGTGATCACGTCGGTGTTGGCCGAACCCACCAGGGTTTCGATACCGGACACGAACGTGGTGTTGCCCACGAGGGTGGCAGTCGTCCCCAGAGTGATCAGGTCGGTGTTCACACTGCCCGTCAGGGTTTCGATGCCAGCCATGGTCGTCGTGTTGCCCTGATTGCCCAGGGTGATCACGTCGGTATTCACACTACCCGTCAGGGTTTCCAGGCCGCGCACCAACGTGGTGTTGCCGGTGTTGCCCAGGGTGATCACGTCGGTGCCCGTGCCGCCCAGCAGGGTTTCCAGCCTAGCCACAAAGGTGGTGTTGCCGGCGTTGGAGAGGCTGATGAAATCGGAGCCCGTGCCACCCGTCAGGGTTTCCAGCGCCGACACGAACGTGGTGCTGCCGGCGTTGCCCAGCGTGATCACGTCGGTGTTCGCACCACCCGTCAGGGTTTCCAGCGCCACGGCCTGAACCGTGTTGCCGGCATCCAGCAGGGTGATCACGTCGGTGTTCACACCGCCCGTCAGGGTTTCGACGTTGCCGGAAATCGACATGGTGCTGCCGGCGTTGCCCAGGCTCACCACGTCGGTGTTAACCGAAGCGAACAGGCTTTCGATGCCGCTGACCGCCACCGTCGAGCCCGCGTTGCCCAGCGTGATCACGTCGGTGTTCAGGCTGCCCAGCAGGGTTTCGACACTGAAGATGGTCGTCGTGTTGCCCTGGTTGCCCAGAGAAACCACGTCGGTGCCCGTGCCGCCCGACAGGGTTTCCAGAGCACGCACCAGGATGGTGTTGCCGCTGTTGCCCAGGGCGATCACGTCGGTGTTCGCGCCACCCAGCAGGGTTTCGATGCCCGACACGAAGGTCGTGCTGCCATCGGCATTCAGGGTGATGAAGTCAGCACCCGTGCCGCCGGTGATGGTTTCCAGCGAGCCGACGAACGTGGTGTTGCCGGCGTTGCCCAGCGTGATCACGTCGGTGTTGCCGCCGCCCGTCAGGGTTTCCAGCGCCACAACCACGGTCGTGTTGCCGTTGGTCCCCAGGGTGATCGCGTCGGTGTTGACCGAACCCGTCAGGGTTTCGATGGAGGACATGAACGTCGTGTTGCCCTGGTTGCCCAGAGAAACCACGTCATTGCCCGTGCCGCCCATCAGGCTTTCCAGAGCACGCACCAGGATGGTGTTGCCATTGTTGCCCAGAGTGATCAGGTCGGTGCCCGTGTTACCCAGCAGGGTATCGACACCGCTGATGAACATCGTCGAGCCCGCGTTGGTCAGCGTGACGAAATCGGCGCCCGTGCCGCCCGTCAGGCTCTCGATGCTCGTGACCAGGATCGTGTTACCGCTGTTGGCCAGCGTGATCACGTCGGTGTTCGCGCCGCCCGTCAGGGTTTCCAGCGCCGACACGAACGTGGTCGAACCGTTGTTGTCCAGCGTGATCACGTCGGTGTTGACCGAACCCGTCAGGGTTTCCAGCGCCGACACGAACATGGTGGTACCGGCGGCAGTCAGCGTCACCACATCGGTGTTGGCCGAACCCGACAGGGTTTCCAGACCGCTGACCGCAACGGTCGAGCCGGCGCCACCCAGGGTGATCACGTCGGTGTTCAGCGAACCGGTGAGGACTTCCACCGACTGGATGGTCGTGGTGTTGCCCTGGTTGCCCAGCAGAACCACATCGGTGCCCGTGCCGCCCGTCAGGGTTTCCAGAGCACGCACCAGGATGGTGTTGCCGCTGTTGCCCAGGGTGATCACGTCGGTGTTCGCGCTGCCCAGCAGAGTTTCCACGCGGGAAATCTGCACGGTGTTACCAACATTGCTCAGCGTGATGAAGTCGGCACCCGTGCCGCCGGTGATGGTTTCCACCGACTGAACGAACGTGGTCGAACCGGCATTGCCCAGCGTGATCACGTCGGTGTTCGCACCACCCGTCAGGGTTTCCAGCGCCACGACCAGGGTCGTGTTGCCGTTGGTCCCCAGGGTGATCACGTCGGTGTTCAACGAACCGGTGATGGTTTCCACCGACTGCACGAACGTGGTGTTGCCCTGGTTGCCCAGCAGCAGCGCATCGTTGCCCGTGCCACCATTGAGGGTTTCCAGACCGCGCACCAGGATGGTGTTGCCGCTGTTGCCCAGGGTGATCACATCGGTGTTCACGCCACCCAGCAGGGTATCAACACCGCTGACGAACGTCGTCGAGCCCGTGTTGCTCAGCGTGATGAAGTCGGCACCCGTGCCGCCGGTGATGGTTTCCAGACCCGACGCGAAGGTGGTCGAGCCGGCGTTGCCCAGGGTGATCACATCGGTGTTCGCACCACCCGTCAGGGTTTCCAGACCCGACACGAAGGTGGTCGAACCGGTGTTGTCCAGGGTGATGATGTCGGTGTTGACCGAACCCGTCAGGGTTTCCAGCGACGACACGAACACGGTGTTGCCACCGGCACCCAGCGCCACGACGTCGGTGTTGGCCGAGCCCGCCACGGTTTCGAGAGCCGAAACCGACAGGGTGTTGCCGTTGGCCCCCAGGGTGATCACGTCGGTGTTCAGCGAACCAACGATGGTTTCCAGCGACGACACGAACGTGGTGTTGCCCTGGTTGCCCAGCAGGATCAGGTCCGTGCCCGTGCCACCGTTCAGGGTTTCCAGACCGCGCACCAGGACGGTGTTGCCGGCGTTGCCCAGGGTGATCACGTCGGTGTTCGCGCTACCCAGCAGGGTATCGACCGACGACACGAACATGGTCGTGCCAGCGTTGCTGATGATCACGAAATCAGCAGCCGCGCCACCGGTGACGGTTTCAACACCCGACACGACGAAGGTGGTACCGGCATTGCCCAGGGACACAACGTCGGTGTTCGCCGAACCCGTCAGGGTTTCGATGGCCGAAACGGTGACGGTGTTGCCGTTGTTGCCCAGGGTGATCACGTCGGTGTTCAGCGAACCGACGATGGTTTCCACCGACTGGACGGTCGTGGTGTTGCCGCGGTTGCCCAGCAGAACCAGATCGCTGCCCGTGCCGCCCGTCAGGGTTTCCAGGCTGCGGACCAGAACGGTGTTACCGGCGTTGCCCAGGGTGATGGCATCGGTGTTCGCGCCGCCCAGCAGGGTTTCGACACCCGACACGAAGGTGGTCGAACCGGCGTTGGTCAGGGTGATGAAGTCGGCACCCGTGCCACCGCTGATGGTTTCCAGACCCGACACGAAGGTGGTCGAGCCGGCGTTGCCCAGGGTGATGACATCGGTGTTCGCGCCACCGGTCAGGGTTTCCAGAGCCGACACAACCATCGTGGTACCGGCATCGGTGTTGATCACCACGATGTCGTTGCCGGTGCCGCCGGTGATGGTCTCGATGGCCGAAACCAGCACGCTGTTGCCGGTGTTGCCCAGGGTGATGGCATCGGTGTTCGCGCCACCGGTCAGGGTTTCAACACCCGAAATCACCGTGGTCGAGCCAGCGCCGCCCAGGATGATGACGTCGGTGTTCAGCGAACCGAAGACGGTATCCAGGCCCTGGATGGTCGTGGTGTTGCCACGGTTGCCGAGCAGGACCACATCGGTGCCCCGGCCGCCGCTGATGGTTTCCAGGGCCGCTGCGATGATGGTCGAGCCGGCGTTGCCCAGGGTGATGACGTCGGTGTTCACGCCACCCAGCAGGGTGTCGATGCCAACGGCAAAGGTGGTGTTGCCGGCATTGTCCAGGTTGACGAAGGTGCGGCCGGCACCGGTCAGGGTGTCGATGCCGCTCACCAGGACCGTCGTGTTGCTGATGGTCACGACGTCGGTGTTCGCACCGCCGGTGAGGGTTTCAACCGCCGAGATCACCGTGGTGTTGCCGGAGTTGCCCAGGGTGATGACGTCGGTGTTCAGCGAACCCGCCAGAGTCTCAATACCCGACAGAACCGTGGTGTTGCCCAGATTGCCGAGCAGGACCACATCGGTGTTCAGGCCACCCGTCAGGGTCTCGACGCCACGCAGGATCGTGGTGTTGCCGGCATTGCCCAGGGTGATGACGTCGGTGTTCAGCGAGCCCAGCAGGGTTTCCACGCCGCTCACGGTCGTGGTGTTGCCGCGGTTGCCCAGGAGCACGAAGTCCGCGCCGGCACTGCCGGTCAGGGTTTCCAGGCTGCGAACGGTGATGACGTTGGTCGCCGCCGATTCGTTGGTCAGCGTGACGACATCGGTGTTGTCGCCGCCCAGCAGGGTATCAACACCCGACACCGTGACCGTCAGGCCCGCGTTGGTGATGGTGATGAAGTCGCTGCCCGTGCCGCCGAGGATGGTTTCGACGCCCGAAACCACGGTGGTGTTGCCGCGGTTGCCCAGCAGGATCTTGTCCCGGCCCGTGCCACCCGTCAGGGTTTCGACGTCGCGGATGACGATCGTGTTGCCGTTGTCGCCCAGGGTGATGACATCGGTGTTCAGCGATGCCAGCAGGGTTTCCACGCCGCTCACGGTCGTGGTGTTGCCCAGGTTGCCCAGGAGGACGAAATCGCCGCCCGTGCCGCCGGTCAGGGTTTCCACCCAGCGGACGAGCGAGGTGTTGCCAGCGTTGCCCAGGGTCACCACATCGGTACCAGTGCCACCCAGCAGGGTCGCAACCTGGGACGCGGTGATGGTCGAACCGGCGTTGTCGAGAACCGCGAAGCCGCCGGCGTTGAAGCCAGACACGGTATCGATGTTCGACAGAACGGTCGGGGCCCCCGCGGTGTTCGAAAGAACCACCACGTCGGTGTTCAGAGAACCGGTCAGCGTATCGACATTCTGAACGAACGACGTATTACCGGCATTACCCAGGGTAATAACGTCCGTACTAGAACTGCCGAAGATTGAATCCAAACTTTGGACCGACGCTGTAGTACCTCCAGAAGAAGCGGTGAATACGTTGGCCATCGGTATTTTTCCTTCTGCGGCAGCCTAGGTAGCGTTTCTGCGGGTCTGTCGTGTTTAATGCGCACGCGCAAGCGGCTTGAAGCACCCAAAAGGAGCTCCAACCACCAAAGCCTTAATTACCCGATCTTGCGAAGGGCCGCAACTGCTTCAAGAAACCGGCCCAAGGATGTAGCAATCCAATCACACCGGCCTTCCCGGGGGATGTGGAAAGGCTTATGCCCTCGTTCTGAACAGCATCGTGTTATCGCAAAGCATAACCATCAGCCTTGCTTGCACGCGATTCCACGAGGGAGGCCCGCGTATTAGATCAGCGCCGGTATTGTTTCTTCCGCCACTCTCTGATTCGGTGGCCGGCATCGTGCCGACCACCCCCCGCGCCCCGGCCGGATACTCAGGACGCTTCCGGCCTCCTTCGCCGGCCTCCTTGGTATGAGAAGCACTCTTTCCTGTCGCGCGCGCCCTGCCCGATGCGCTAGGAAAGACGGGCCATCGCCCTGACCACAGAAAGCTCCTGCACGGTGAAGCTGCTCGTCACGGGCGGTTCCGGGTTCATCGGTTCCGCCGTCATCCGTTACCTGATCGCCCAGACCAGCGCCCATGTGGTCAATCTGGACAAGCTGACCTATGCCGCGGTTCCCGGCGCCCTCGCCGCGGTCGAATCCGATCCGCGCTATACGTTCGAGCACGCCGATATCTGCGACGCCGCGGCGGTGGCAGGGATCCTGGCCCGTCATCGCCCGGATGCGGTCATGCATCTGGCGGCGGAATCCCATGTTGACCGCTCCATCGACGGACCGTCCGCCTTCATTCAGACGAATCTGGTGGGCACCTTCGTGCTGCTGGACGCAGCGCTTGCGTATTGGCGCGGATTGGATGGAGCAGCCAAGGAGGCCTTCCGCTTTCACCACGTCTCCACGGACGAGGTGTTCGGCAGCCTGGGGATGGGCGGACGCTTTACGGAAGAAACCCCGTATCAGCCCAACTCGCCCTATTCCGCCAGCAAGGCGGGGTCGGATCATCTGGTGCGTGCCTGGCACCACACCTATGGATTGCCGGTCGTCACCAGCAACTGTTCGAACAATTACGGCCCCTTCCAGTTTCCCGAAAAGCTGATTCCGCTGATCACCATCAACGCGCTGGAAGGAAAGCCGCTGCCGGTCTACGGGCGCGGCGACAACGTGCGCGACTGGCTGTATGTGGACGATCACGCCCGCGCCCTGTGGACCGTGCTGACCCGCGGCCGGGTCGGGGAATCCTATAATATCGGGGGTGACAGCGAACGCCGGAACATCGATGTGGTCGAGGCCATTTGCGATCTGGTGGATGACTTGGCCCCCAACCCACCCGGTACCCCGCCCCGCCGCTCGCTGATCCGTTTCGTTACCGACCGTCCCGGCCACGACCAGCGGTATGCCATCGATCCGTCGAAAGTCCGGGCGGAGCTGGAGTGGGCTCCGCAGGAGGATTTCGCGTCCGGTCTGCGGCGCACCGTCACATGGTACCTGGAACAACAGGACTGGTGGCAGGCAATTCGCGGATCGGTTTACACCGGCACCCGCCTGGGGCTGGGCGCCACCACCCCGGTCAAGGGCTGAGAAAGCGCCACTCCATGCGGATTCTGGTTCTCGGAGCGGACGGACAGGTCGGAACCGAATTGCGTGCCCTGGATGCGGCGGACAGGGGCGGGCGGCGCATCGGGATTGCCGCCCTCTCCCGTCGTCAGGCCGACCTGACCGACCCGGATGCCATCCACGCCGCTGTCAGAGCGTCGGGGTGCTCCGCCGTCATCAACGCGGCGGCCTACACCGCCGTGGACCGGGCGGAAAGCGACCGGGACACTGCTTTCGCCGTCAACCGCGACGGCCCGCGCCACGTCGCCGAGGCGTGCATGCGCGCCGGCCTGCCGCTGGTGCATCTGTCCACCGACTATGTGTTCGATGGCACCGGCAGCGGCGCTTATGGGGAAGACGACCCCACCGCCCCGATCAATCTTTACGGCTTGAGCAAACGGGACGGGGAACGGGCGGTTGCCGCCGTTCTGCCCCGCCATGCGATCGTGCGCACGTCGTGGGTCTTCGCTTCCCATGGAAACAACTTCGTCCGCACCATGCTGCGGCTGGGCAGCGAACGGAACCATCTGCGGGTCGTCGCCGACCAGACCGGCTGCCCAACCGCCGCCGCCGATATTGCCGAAGCCGCGGTCACCGTGGCACGGCGGCTGGCGGCGGACGATGATCCCCGATCGACCGGCGTCTTCCATTACACCAGCGCCGAGGCGACCACATGGCATGGCTTCGCCACCGCCATATTCGACGAACGGGAACGGCTGACCGGCCTGCCGCCCCCACAGATCGACGCCATCGCCACATCCGACTTTCCCACCCCGGCCCGGCGGCCGGCTCACTCGGTGCTGGACTGCCGCCGCATCCGGGAGCGCCACGGCATTCCGCAACCGGACTGGCGGCGGTCGCTGGCGGCGGTGATGGAACGGCTGTGCGCATCCTGATACACCACCAAGCAACGGCATCATGAACGACCGGGGAATGGGGGAGCGATGAAGGGAATCATCCTGGCGGGCGGATCGGGCACGCGGCTCTATCCCGTGACCACCGTGGTCAGCAAACAGCTTCTGCCCATCTACGACAAACCGATGATCTATTATCCCCTGTCGGTGCTGATGATGGCCGGCATCCGGGACATCCTGATCATCACCACCCCCCAGGACCAGGCGCTGTTTCAGGCGCTGCTGGGAGATGGATCGCAATGGGGCGTCTCCCTGCAGTACGCCATCCAGCCACGCCCCGAGGGGCTGGCGCAGGCGTTCCTGATCGGGCGGGAGTTCATCGGCGGCAAGCCCTGCTGTCTGATTCTCGGTGACAATATTTTCTACGGTCACGGTCTGGACCGGGTACTGAAACAGGCCGCAACCCTGGACCGGGGGGCGACGGTGTTCGGCTACCCGGTCAGCGACCCGGAGCGCTATGGGGTTGTCGCCTTCGACGAAACGGGCCGCGCCGTCAGCATCGAAGAGAAGCCCGCCACTCCCCGCTCCAACATGGCGGTGACGGGGCTCTATTTCTACGATGGGCGCGTATCGGACGTGGCCGCAGACATCCGCCCGTCCACCCGGGGTGAACTGGAGATCACCGACGTCAACCGATTCTATCTGGAGGACGGCTCCCTGCGGGTCGAACGGTTGGGCCGCGGCCATGCCTGGCTGGATACAGGCACCCACGACAGTCTGTTGGCCGCCAGCCAGTTCGTTCAGACCGTCGAGCAGCGCCAGGGCCTGAAAATCGCGTGCCTGGAGGAAATCGCCTTCCGCGCCGGTTTCATCGACGCCGCCGCCCTGGAACGGTTGGCACAGCCGCTGCTAAAGAACGACTACGGGCGCTATCTGCTCCGCGTGGCCGCCGGCACGGTGTGACAGGCGGACACCGCCGCCATCAGCCCATCCGCCGCCCGGTCCCACGACAAGGCATTCCGTGCGAAGTCCAGCGCGCCCTGGGAACAGCGGCGGTACAGGGCTTCGTCCTCGATCAGGGATGCGGCGGCGGCGGCCATGGCGTCGGCATCCACCGCAGCGGCGATCCGCCCTGTCCTCCCGTCGAGAACCTGCTCGTTCAGACCGCCCACCGGTGTCGCCACCGCCGGCAACCCGCCCATAGCGGCCCCCGGTGCCACACCCGACTGACTGGCTTCCCGATAGGGAAGAAGCAGAAGGTCGGCACGGTTCAGAATGGGGCCAATCTCGTCTTCGGCGATCCAGCGGTTGTCGAGTGTGATGCCGGGAAGCGCAGCCAACCGGGCGGCAAAGGGGGCGGTATCGCCATTTCCGGCCACCAGCAGCTCGACCCTGTCTCCAAAGCGGCGGCGAAGCCGCTCATAGGTGTCGAGCAGAAGATCAAAGCCCTTGTAGGCTAGGATGCGCCCGAAGAACAGCAGCCGCCACGGACGCCCTGCCGGCGGCTGGCGCAGAGATGGAAGCAACCCCGGGAATGCCGTGGCTCCATGGGACAACAACGTCAGCCGTTCAGACGGCAGGCCGAAGCGGGCCATGGCCAGGGCACGCACATGCTCCGACAGCACCACCACACGGTCCGCCCGGGCCACGTCCCACCGCGCCAGGGTATCGAGCAGAGCGTTCTCCTCTCCCGGATGGGCCTGGGCGTCATGCAGGACCAGCGCGTATGCCGCGCCCGTTCGCCGGATCACCGGCGAGACCGCAGCATTCCACACATGGCCCATGGTGCAGACCACGGTGTCGATGCGGTTGGCCCGCATATAGGCCGCGAACCGTGCAATCAGCCAAGGCAGGCGGAGGGTCGCCAGCCCGGCACTGGCCGCCCCGGTGTACGTGTCCACCGGCAACCCGGGGCGTCCGGCAGCGCGGGCCAGGTCCGCCATGTCCCCGGCCAGTTCCGATTGGCGCGAATAGGACAGGTGCAGTTCCACGTCGGTCCGTGCCGCGAGGGCGCGCGCCATTTCCAGCGTATAGCGCGGCCCGCCCCCCCGCCGGCCCCAATGCCAGACCAGAAGACGGCGGACGGCGGGTGCGGCCAAGGGAGCGGGCGGTGTATCCGGCGGCATGGGTGATCCAGCAAAGGGAACGGCCCGTTCCCCGGTTGCGGGGCGGGCGGATGGACGGCAACTGTACTGGCGTCAGGTCCGCCGCTCCATTACAAACAGCCGACCCGCGTCAACCACCCCACCCGTGCCGGAACAGGGCCATGGACATTGCCAGCATCATGCAAACCGGAAACCCTGGCGCCATTCAGGAGGCGTGCGACACCGTTCGCCGCCGCGCCGCAGAGGTGCCGCTGACGTTTTCCGCCCTTGCCGAGCTGACGGGAACGATCGCGCAGATCCAGGCCCATGGCGCCATCCAGGTACGGCGTCAGGCGGGCATCGCCCCCCATCCGCCCACCCCTGGCGCCGGAAACAGCGTCGCCGGGCTGCCGCGCTATTTGGCGGATCTGGTGGACCACTACCCTTTCGAGCTGGAGCTGCCGGCTGCGCTGTTCAATATCACGCCGGCCGCCAGCGGATTGATCGTTCCCCTGCTGAATTATGCCCCGATCATGTTTCCCGCCGCGGGTGACGTGACCCGGCATGTCCGGCTGATGGAATGGCTGCTGCCGGGGGTGGAAGCCCATGTTCACCGTCATGCGGGACGGGAGGATGCGGGCTTTCTGCTGGAAAAGGCCGTCAGCACCTGCAACATGCTGCCGCTCTATTTCGCCGACCACAATCTGGCGCCGCTGGCCAAGGTCCGGGCGCGGCTGACGACCATGCTGCTCCAGCGTCTGGGAAAGCCGGTTGCGCTCGACCCGCCCCGGCAGGTCCGGACCGGGGCACGGCGCCGTGTGGGGGTGTTCCGCAACGTCTTCAACAACGCCTCGGAGGTGGCGGCGTTGCGCGCCCACCTGCTGCCCTATGACCGCAGCCGGTATGAAATCACCCTCTATGCCCTGAGCGAGGCCCGCGACAGCGGTGAGGAACGGATGAAGGCCGATTTCGACCGCTTCGTCCTGCTCGACAGCGAGGAGCCCGACGACATCGTGCGCCGGCTGCGCGCCGACGAGTTGGACATCCTCCTGATGGGAAAGAACATCTGCGGCCTGAACAACATCCCGTGGGTCGTCGGCGCCCATCGGATCGCACCGCTGCAGATCGCGACCACCCTGTTCCCCATCACCACCGGCCTGCCGACCTTCGACGCCTATTTCACCGGGGCGCTGAACGAAAGCCACGCCGCCGCGGACCAGTACAGCGAGACCCTGGTGCTGGCCCCCGGCTCCATCAACGTCTACGACTTCAGCGGCCCGCCGCTATCGCCTGCCAGCGTGGGCCTGCGCCAGCGTCTGGGCCTGACGGGGAGCGAGCCGGTATTCGTGTCGGGGGCCAACCTGCACAAGATCACCCCCGAACTGCTGGCCGTATGGTCGGAAATCCTGAGCCGGGTGCCGGAAGCACGTCTGGCGCTGTATCCGTTCAACAGGAACTGGAGCACCAGCTACGAATATTCTCTCTGCGCCACGTACCTCTACCAGCAGTTCGCGGCCAACGGCATTCCCAAGAGCCGTGTCACGCTGTTCTCGACCTTCGAAACACGCGCGGCCATTCTGGGGCTCTTGAGCGAGGCCGACATCTATCTGGACAGCTTCCCCTTCTCCGGGGCCGTGTCCATCGTGGATCCGCTGCTGTGCGACTGTCCGGTCGTGGCTCTGGAGGGCGTGTCCGCACGCTGCCGCCAGAGCGCCGGCTTCCTGCGCGGACTGGGGTTGGACCATATGGTAACCGGTACGGTGGATGACTATATCACCCGCGCTGTCGCCTTGGGCCTGGACGCCGGCCTGCGGGCCCACGACGCACAGCGGATCCGGACCGCCCGCCCGCCCGGTTTTCCGGCCGCGCCCAGCCTGTCCGGCCACTTTTGGAGGGCAGTCGAAACCCTGGTCGAGCGCTCGATTTCCAGGCAATGATAGCTGCTGTCTTGAGCGGTCAGTAAAAGCTGGTTGACAAACATGGCGGCCGCGGGAGACATATGGCCGCCGTTTGCCCATGGATTTGACCGGAATCCACCTCGGACATACCGGCCAACAAGCCCGCTCGCCAACAACGTCGACAGATTTCTCCTATGAAAGCTGTTATCAATTGTCTCCGCCTGCTTCCGCTGGACAAGGGGGCTGGGGGAGCCGGAAGCTATCTTCTGTCGCTCTTGCGGGAAATGGCGCGTATCGCCGAAGTCCGCGTGATCGCCAATCCGCGGACCTACAAGCTCCTGTCGTCCATTCCGGGGATCGATGTCATTCCGATCCTGGCGGAGGAGCCGTCGTTCTTTGCGGCTCAGGCGAAATGGTGCGACGTCTTCTATGATCCGCTGAACGGGCTGGCCCCGGCCTTCATGGACTCGCGGGTTCCGACCTTGTGCTGCATCCATGATCTGCAGCACAATGTGTATCCCCACTATTTCCCTGAAGGGGCGTTCGAAGGCCGCAACCGCGACTACGGTTTCGCCATCGACCGCGCCGACAGCCTGATCGCGATCTCGGAATTCGAAAAGCAGAATTTCGAAACGTTCTTCGGGAAGAAGAGCGTTCATGTGGTCCACCACGGCGGCTATCTGGCCGACCATTATGATGAGGCTGCCACCCGGTCGCTCAAGGCCCAGGGGGTCATCCCCGACGGGGACTATGTGCTGTATCCGGCGGTTCCCTGGCGCCACAAGAACCACTACCGCCTGATCGAGGCGGTCCGGTTCCTGCGCCGGTTCCTGGATCAGCGCGGGATCAAGCTGGTGCTGACCGGCGCGCTGGAGCATTCCAGCCGCTCCAAGCCGCTGTTCGAACTGCTCCTGCGCTCGGAAACCGAGCATCAGGATATCGAGCTGCGCGGCTTCATCAAGGACGTGGAATTGGCGGCCCTGTTCAAGAACGCCAAGGCCATGATCTTCCCCTCGATCTACGAGGGTTTCGGCATTCCGCTGGTGGAAGCCATGCAGATGGGCACGCCGGTGCTGGCGGCCCGCATGACCGCCGTGCCGGAGGTTTGTGGCGATGCGGTCGCCTACTTCCGCGACCCGCTGAATTCCTACGCCATGGCGGAGGATATTCACACGCTGATGACCGACCCGATGCGTCTGGAGGCTTTGCGCCTGGCCGGTCTGGCCCAGGGCAACCGCTATTCCAGCCAGCGCATGGCCCAAGAGACCCTTGCCGCGTTCAAGGCGACCAAGGACGCCGTGGAATCCCGCGCGCCGGTGGAAATCATCAGCGCCCGCCCGCCGGTGGACATCCGCCGCCCCGATGAAAAGCTGACGCTGCTCATCAACTGCGACGATGCCAAGACCGCCGCGGTGCAGAATCCGGCCGCCTATCTGGCGGACCTGAGCGCGCGTCTGGACAAACAGGTGCCGAACCCCTACCGCCGGATTTTCCTGATCCCGTCGGACCTGGACAAGGCCGTGATCTCCGGGCTGAACGCCGCCGCCTCGAAGCAGGGCGCCGTGGTCTTCTACGAAAGCCATGACAGCCGGCGTTCGGCGCTGGCGACCCGGTTCGCCATCGACAGCATCCTGGAAACCCGCTACCTCCTCTACACCAAGGCGTCCAAGCCGGTGGCTGCTGCCCCGCGCCGGCTGCGCGATGCCATGGCCCTTCTGGATTATTATCCGGATCTGGGCGCTGCGGAGTTCATGGAGGGAGCTCCCTCCCAGGGCACCATCTGGCGTCCGGTCAACAAGGACCAGATCTACAAGGCGTTCATCAAGCACCGCGACGACCCGCTGTCCCGTTTCGAGAACGTGCTGATCGCCCGCCGGGTCTTCGAGCACAGCGACGGGTTGGGGACGATCCGCTTCCTCAGCTACTTCCTGAAGAACACCAGCACCATCCTGCTTCCCGAAACGGACCGCTGAGCACGCCATGACCGCACTTCTCGACACCGACGTCCGGCCTTCGGATTCGACCGAAACCAAGGTGCCGCTGGTCGGTGCGGTGATCCCGGCGCGCAATCGGTTTCCCAAGACGGCGCGGTTCCTGGAAGGGCTGACCCAGCAGACCTACCCCGGCCTGCGGATCTACGTGGTGGACAGCAACTCGTCGGACCAGACCGCCGATTACATCGGCGGTTCGTTCGACAACGTGATCCTCCTGCATGCCGGTGACGATGATTTCTGGAGTGGCGCGACCAACGTCGGCGTGGAGCAGGCGCTGAAGGATGGCTGCGACTACATTCTGACCATCAACGACGACAGCGTTATCGGGTTCGAATTCGTCGAACGGGTGGTCGAGATCGCACAGCGCCGGGATCTGATGATCCTGGCATCCCGCGTCGATCACCTGCAGGACATGGGGCAGGTGTGGTCCACCGGCGCCTACAACAACTGGGGCTCCCACCAGCTGTTCTACCTGCGCAATTACCTGGCCTGGGAAGATGACGTTCCCGAGCTGCAGGTCGGCCCCGAGATCATCGAGGTGGAACAGACCCCCGGCAACGGCGTTCTGATCCATCGGTCGGTGTTCGAGACCATCGGGCTGTACGACGCCAAATGGTGCCCGCACCAGCACGGTGACAGCGAATTCATCCTGCGTGCCCGTAAGCATGGGTACCGCTGTTTCGTGTCGCTGCGCACCCTGGTCTACAACGACGTGGACAATTGGACCGGGCAGATCGACATCCTCAATCCGCCCGACTTCTTTACCCGTCTGCCGAAACCGGTGAGCCGGCTGCTGACCCCGATCCAGAAGCTGCACCGGCTGTTCTGGCACAAGCGCTCCGACCGCCGGATTCCGACGATCGCCTACATCGTCATGAACTATGCGCCCGAAGGCCTGCGGCTGAAGACGCTCATCCTCTATTACGCGTCTTGCGTATGGATGTTCTACCTGCAGCGTTTCTTCCCCGCCCGCCTGACGCGGAAGCTGAATCGGCTGAGGCAGATCCGCCGGGCGCGGATGCCGAGCTTCAATCTTGTCTATCTGACCAGCATCGTGCGGTTCATGTGGGCCAAGCAGCGCAGCCGGTTGGAGAATCGCCGCGTGATCCGTCTGTTCGAGACAACCCGTCTGTAAAGCTCTTGTTAAGGACGTTTCGGTCAAGGACGCACCATACCGCTTCCGCGGTATCTTTTATGAGGCTTATGCGCTAGAGAATACCGGGCCCGGAAACCGTTACGGCATCAGCCGTCTTTTTCTTTGGGCGGCTTTCGGGATTTCTGCGATTAGCGAGCGAGAGTTCTGCCGTGACTGACGCACTTTCCGTCTCCCCCACCCCGGCGATCACACGCATCTCCGATGCGTCCCAAGCCGGGACGCTGTCCGTCGCCCTGACCGATCTTCGTGAAGGCGTGCGGCGCTGGTACGTCTGGCACCGCATGGGCTGGCAGGATACCAAGCTGCGCTACCGCCGCTCCATGCTGGGGCCGTTCTGGCTGTCCATCAGCATGGGCATCATGATGATCGCCCTGGGCGTGCTGTACAGCAGCCTGTTCAAAATCAACATTCACGACTACATGCCCTTCCTCGCGGCGGGGCTTGTGGTGTGGGGGCTGATCTCGACCACGCTGATCGAGGGCTGCTCGGTGTTCATCGACGCCGAAGGGCTGATACGCAACGTATCCCTGCCGCTCTCGACCTATGTATACCGGATCCTGTGGCGCAACCTGATCGTCTTCGCGCACAATCTGGTCGTCTATTTCGGCACGGCGCTGTGGTTCGGGCTGTGGCCGGGGGCCGGCATGCTGCTGCTGTCGTTCCTGGGTCTGGTGCTGTTCATCGTCAACGCCGTGTGGGCAGTGCTGCTGATGGGGATCCTGTCGGCCCGCTTCCGCGACATCCCGCCGGTGATCAGCAGCCTGATCCAGGTGCTGTTCTTCTTCACCCCGGTGATCTGGAAACCGGAGCTGGCCGCCGACCGGGTGGCACTGATCCATTTCAACCCGTTCGCCCACATGGTGGAGATCATGCGCGCCCCCCTGCTGGGTCATCTTCCCAGCGTGGAGAACTGGCTCACCGTGATCGGGGTGGCGGTCATCGGCTGGGCCGTGACCTTGCGTCTTTACATGCGGCTGCGTCACCGCATCAGCTATTGGGTGTAACCGCACATGGCCCGCATCATTCTGGATGACGTCACGGTCGAGTTCCCGCTGTATCACACCGGCAACCGGTCTCTGAAGAAGAGCATCCTGAACAGCTGGACCGGCGGGCGGATTGCCCGCGATGCCACTGACCGCGTGTGCGTGAAGGCGCTCGACCATGTGTCGCTGGCCTTTGAACACGGTGACCGGGTGGCCCTGGTCGGCATCAACGGGGCCGGCAAGACCTCGCTGCTGCGGGTTCTTGCGGGGATCTATTATCCCGTGGGCGGCCGTATCCGGGTCGAGGGGCAGATCGCTCCGCTGTTCGAAATCGGCCTCGGGATGGATGGCGAAGCGACGGGGTATGAGAACATCGTCCTGCGGGGCCTGCTGTATGGCCTGACCCCGAGCCAGTGCCGTGAGCGGATCGACGAGATCGCCGACTTCACCGAACTGGGCGAGTATCTGAACATGCCGGTCCGGACCTACTCCGAAGGCATGAAAATCCGGCTGGCCTTTGCCGTGGCCACCTCCATCCATCCTGAAATCCTGTTGATGGATGAATGGATCGGTACCAGCGATGCCCGTTTCCTGGAAAAGGCGCGCCGCCGGATGGAAGCGTTCGTCCAGCGATCCAGCATCCTGGTCCTGGCGTCCCATTCCATGGAGATCGTCACCACATGGTGCAACAAGGCGGTGCTGATGCATCAGGGGGCTGTCCGCAAGGCTGGCCCCATCAACGAAGTGATCGAAGCCTATAATGAATTGATCCACGCCGCCTGAGCATACGGCGCGGAGGGTTCGTGTAATACGAGGCGTGAAGCAAGGCAGATAACCTTCTGCCTTGACCTCCTCGCCCTGGTTCGGCCAATCTTGCCCCCCTATTATGAAGCAGGATGGAGGCGGGAAGAATCCGATGGTCGGACAGCATGGTGAAAATCTCGGCTTTCTTCTCTCTCTTCCGCGCTCGGGTTCGACGCTTCTGTCGGTGATGCTGGACAATCATTCGGAGATTGCCTCACCGACCGAACCTTGGATTATGCTGGCTCTCCAGCAGCTGGCTCATGTAGATATCCGCCATCCGGCAAATGCTCAGTCGGTTGGAAAGGCCATTCGTGATTTCACCGCAGGTGAAGCCGGCCTTGCTGCTGCCAGAGCGGCGGCCTGCACTCTTTACGATCATGCGCTGAATGGAAAAACGCTGCTGATCGACAAGACTCCGCGCTACTACCTCATTCTCGACTACATCAATCAGATTTTCCCACAAGCCAAATACCTGTGGCTTGTCCGGAACCCGTTTGCCATTGCCGCCTCGTACAAGACCACCTGGAACGTCGATCTGCCGGATCTGATTGCCAATCGGGTGGATGATTCCAATGTCTTCGACTTCGTTCTTGGCCTTGAGACGCTGGAAGCCTTTGCCGGCACGATGGGAAAGGCCGTTCACCGCATCCAGTACGAAGCCCTGGTGACCGATCCGTCCGGGATCATGGCCGGCGTGCTGGAGTTCCTGGGTTTTCCGCCCGCCGATATGGAAAAGCTGACCGATCTCTCCCACCAGAAACGGACGGCGGACAGTTTCGGCGACCCCAAGATCCTCTCCACCACGGCTCCCCACACCCGGTCCATCGACGGATGGGAGGCTTTGTTTTCCCCGGCCGAGCTGCAGACCCTGTTCGATGCCGTGGGACGGGAACGGCTGGAGCGGCTGGGCTACGGCGACACGGTTCAACGGCTGATGGCGTTGGGGGTGGAGGACCGGGGGCAGGCCCCCGTGCACGCGCTGCTGGAGCACGTCTCCTCCCTGCTTGCCATTCGCTACAATGATATCGAACGGGTCACGACCCACGGCATCCCCCTGTCCCACCACATCCAGGAACGGGCCCGCTATGTGGTGGCGGGGGACGACGCATGGGATGCCCGTTACGCCGACCGTGCCACGTTGGACCAGACCCTGGCGTTCATCGCGCAGGAGCGGGCCGACTACAGCCGGCAACACGCCCTCCAGGCCGAAGAGATCGCCAAGCGGGATCTGATGGTCAAGGAGCGGGATGAAGAGATCGGCAACCGGGGACGTCATATCGCCATGCAGGACGAGCGGATCGCTCAGCTCATCGCCGAGCGTGATAAGGCCATCCACGAACGGGACACCCTGCAGCAGGCCATTCATAAGCAGGATGAAGCCCTGGTCATGATCGAGGAGAACCGCAGCGCTCTGCGCACAGCGTTGCGGGAGCGGGATGAACAGATTGCGGCCCTCATGAATTCCCCCTCGTGGAAGCTGACCGCGCCGTTGCGCGCCCTCAGCGGCTCCAACAAGCCGAAGTAACGGACCGGGGCGGATCCGCTCGAATTACCCCCGGCTCCCTGCGATCCGCGCTAGGGCTTGAGCGGGAAAGTGGTGTAGAAGCCTGCCATGGACCAGAACACCGCTCTTCCCGCCATTCCGGCCGGCCCCATAGGGTTGGAACTGGCTCGGCGTTGCTTCCTCGCCGCCGCTCACGCCGATACCCCCACGGCCTTGGGCCTCTACAAACGAGCCATGGTCCTGGAGCCTCGTTTGGTGGACGTCTACCTGTCATTGGGTATCCGGCTGCAACAAGAGAAGCCCCAGGACGCCATTGCCGCGTTCACCCGAACACTTGCCCTCGCCCCGACCACCATCGAGGCGCGGGGGAATCTCGCCAACCTTCTGTACCGTCTGGGTGCCATCCATGAGGCGGAGGCCCATTACCGGCAGGCGGTGCGCAACAAACCCGACCTCCCGCAACTGCACACGAATTATGGTGCCATACTCCGGCGGCTGGGCCGCTTGGACGAGGCCGTTTCCTCCTATCGCCGGGCGCTGATGGTTGATCCGGCATACGCCGACGCGTTGGGAAATTTGGGTAACATTCTCAATGGATGGGGGAAGCCTGCAGACGCACTGCAACTGTTTTGGCGCATGGTACGCGTCAATCCTGCAGACAGCATGGCGCAGAACCGTATGGGAGACAGCCTCAACCGCCTGGAACATCCAAAGAGGGCATTGCCGTACCATGTCCGGGCTCTGGCGCTTGACCCTGGTTCGCCCGACATCCTGAACAGCCTTGGGGCAACCCTTCAGGCCGCGGGATTGACGCCCAAAGCCATCCCCGCATTACGCCGCGCGCTTCGGGTGTGGCCATCGATCACCATTATCCCGGAAGGCGCCTGGATTGTTCACTACAATCTGGGCATCGCCATGAACGACATCGGGAGGGTGGAGGAGGCCTGCATCTTTTACAGCCGGAGCCTTGCCCTGGCGCCGGACAGCGCCGCCTGCCTGCGTAATTTTGGCAACAGCCTGCGCTATTGGGGTGATTTTAACGCCGCGCTCCGGTGCTATGACCGCTCCATCCGGATGGGCGAGATCGGGGCGCACCAGAACAAGACGATGACCCTCCTCTACATGGCTGAAGCCACGCCAAGGGCCGTTTATGAAGCGCACAGGGCATATGGCAGCACCCTGCCGGCGCCGGCGCCGGCGCCGCACGCCAACAGCCGGGATCCTGAGCGTCGTCTGGTGATCGGTTATGTTTCGGGGGATTTCCGCCAGCATGTGGCGGCGGAATTCATGGCGCCGCTGCTGGCGGCCCACGACCGCTCGCGGTTCCGCATCCACGCCTATTCCGAAACCCCCAGCCCCGATGCCGTCACCGCCCGCATCCAAACCCTGGTCGATCTCTGGCGCCCGATCCGCGGCCTGTCCGACGAGCAGGCCGACGCCCTGATCCGCGCCGACGGCGTGGACATCCTCATCGACCTCGCCGGCCATTCCGCCCACAACCGCCTGCCCCTGTTCGCCCGCAAGCCGGCACCGGTCCAGGCCACATGGCTGGGATACCCCGCCACCACCGGCGTCCCCGCCATCGACTACCGCATCGTCGACAGCATCACCGACCCCGAGGGTACCGCCGACGCCCACGCCTGCGAGGCCCTCGTCCGCCTCGACCCCTCCTTCCTGTGCTATCAGCCCCCCGCCGACGCCTCACCCATCGGGCCGCTTCCGGCGCAGCGCAACGGCTTCGTCACCTTCGGATCCTTCAACAACCTGCTCAAGACCAACCCGGCGACCATCGCCCTGTGGGCCGCGCTGATGGCCCGCGTCCCCGGCAGCCGCCTGATCCTCAAAAGCCGCCCCCTGGCCGATGCCGGTGTCCGCAACCGCGTGACCGCCCGCTTCGCCGCCGCCGGCATCGCACCCGAGCGCCTCGACCTCATCCCCTGGACCAGCGGCACCGCCGAGCATCTCGGCCTCTACAACCGCCTCGACATCGCCCTCGATCCCTTCCCCTACAACGGCACGACCACCACCTGCGAGGCCCTGTGGATGGGCGTCCCCGTCCTCACCCTGTGCGGTGACCGCCACGCCGCCCGCGTCGGCGCATCCCTCATGCGCGGCATCGGCCTCGGCTCCTTCGTCGCCCATGACCAGCCCGACTTCATCGAACGCGGTGCCCAGATCGCCGCCGACATCCAGGCTCTCGACGCCATTCGCCACGGCCTGCGACACCGTATGGCCGCATCGCCCCTGTGCGATACAAACCGCTTCACGCGCTGCTTCGAAACCGTCCTCCGCACAATCTGGCACCGCTGGTGCGACAGCCTGCCGGCTCTGCCCTTCTTCACCGGCGCCACACCGTGAATGCCGGCGCATGCTGGCGGGCATTCACGACTTCAAACAGGCGACGACAAGAGCCGTCAGCAGTCCTTCACGGCCTGCTGCACCATATGGGCCAGCCGTACCGGATCAGCGATCATTGAAACACCGGGGCGGTCCTCGGCACACACCAGGCGCCCATAAGGCAACCCGCCCACATTCGCTTGCATCCAGTAAAGGGCCGACCGGTTACCGGCAGGCACCAGTTCGATAAACGGCGTTCCCGGAGGACAAAAGGCGATGCTGGCATTGGCTGCCCCATGGGGCGCCACCACCATTTCGGCTCCGGCGAAGGCAGCGACCTGCTGCTCCAGACTCATGCGGCCCGGTACGATCATGGTGAAGCCCAGCGGTTCCAGACGGGCCATCACCTCGGCCTCATTGCTGACGATGCGGGCCTTGGCGTCACAACGGGACACATAGATGCGCCGCCGCCGGGCCGGGGCCGCCGCGGCAGGGAAAACCGAAAACATCAGCCGCCGGAGCCACGCCACCTGACGGGGAGTCACCGTACCTGGATCGAGAAAGGACGGGAACCACAGCCGCTCGAACCGGGTGAGCCGGCGGTTCAAGACCATCAGCCGATTGCGCAACCCCATGCGCTCCAACACTCCCGTGTGGAAAGGGCGCAGATCACCCGATGGCAGAATCAGGGTCAGGGAGTCGAAATCCGGCAGATGCTCCCGGCACCAGAAACGGGTCAACCCTTCAAAGAGCCAGTGATAATAGTTGTGATGAATGAAACGGCTGGACATCAGCAGGCACGGTTCGGCCACCGTCAGGTCAGGCTCGGCCCAATCGACCACGGGCACCGCCAGGCTGGGACCACCGCCCGATGCCGGCACGGTCAGGCATTCCCCCATCAGCCGCGATACAAATTCATGGCTGGTACGGTTGTGAAATGCCTCTGCAACCGCCACCCCTTCATCGGCGAAGACATGGAACGTGTTGGCTGGGGTCGGGAAGGCGGCGAATTTTTCCACGACCGCCCCTGGCAACGTTGCCAGAAAGGTGCTGCTGTGGTCAGCGGTGTGAGCACGCAGATTGATCGGCGCTTCCGAGACCTGCCCCGGCGCCATCAGGTCGTCGTCGTCAAAGGCATAGCGGGGCGGCTGATGGGCGATGCTTCCCGCCGGATGAATGGTCACGCGGCCCGGAATGGCCGGGTCCATCTGATCCACAGATGCCACCTGCGGGCACAAGCGCTCGGCAGAGATGAAGGTGAACGGACGCAACGTCATATCCCCCTATCAGGCCGTACGGCAGAGGTGCGCAATGCCCTGCAGATAGGCGCCACCATCGTACAGCAGCCCCAGAGGCTTGTACCGCGCCACCTTGTCGGTCCCGGTCAGATGCAACAGGTCGATGGGCTGGCGCGGGTATCCCGGTGAACACCATCGCCCCTGCTCGTCGCGCACCGGGGTGGCATAGCTGCACAGCCAGTTGCACACTGCCGGCATGGCCTGAACCCTTCCCGTCAGATGGTAAAGGACGGCATTGAAGGTCATCTGTTCGCTGAGATGGTGGTAACCGCGGGCAAAGGCACGACCCAGCCAATCCTTGAACACCCCCCAATGGGGCGCATCCCGGTGGAGACCGAAAAAGCCCGTGTTCAGATAGGGCATGGCCGACGTTTGGCGCGCCACCGTTTCACCGAGGATCTGGGCCGTCAGTACCGCTTTGTCCGTGGTATAGCGTTCACTTGCCTGCCAGGAGAAAAGGTGCGGATACATGGCGTCGGCCTCCGGTACGATCACCGCTTTCCCAGCGTCCATGAAATCCCGCGCGGCATCCAGGAAGCCAAAGCTCTGGACCCACATATCAGCATCCAGATGAACATAATGGCGATGGCCGGGAAAATACTCCGGCAGGAAGGGGCGGCACGCCTGCGCCCGCCAGAATGGGCTTTGGCCTTCGATCTTACGGCGGATTTCATCGGGCAACGGGACCAGACGCTCGGGATCCACGGGCTCGATCCCATCGCACAGATTCTTCAGGTAGTCCCGCTGGGGCTGGTCCAACCCGACATCGATCAATCCCACCACGTACCGGGAGCGATCGCGCGCCTGCAACGACAGCAACAAGCCCACCAGAAGATCGAAGATATTGCTGTCGGCGCAGACCACCAGACAGGTGGTGTCGGCGTTGGAAGCGGCCATAACGTATCCTTTGAAGCCCTCAAGGCAAGGCGGTATCTGAGAAGGTGGATATTATCCACCCTTTCCCGTTCCAGCAACCGGGCCTCTGTCCGCGCGGGCGGAGACAAATTTTTTTGATAGCAGATTATCTCTCTTGAATAATAAATAGTTAATTCATGTTACGCAAAAAATAGGACTTTGGATCAACCAATTTTTCAAGAAAAAATACATTCCCGATCCGTAAAAAAGCATCGGCGTCAACTTGACCAAATAAATTTATCATGCCATATTAATTAAGATTTCACTTTATGCTTGCCTCTGGAGTCGGACTTCGCCATGGCCGCAGAAACATTCAACCTGTCTCATGAGATTGCGCAAAAGGTAATTGGGAGGATCGCGCAGGCCAACCAACAGCTTCGCGCCCTCGAAAATGCCGCCTCGGATGAGGTTGCGGCTCTGCGAACCCAAAAAGCACTGATCGTCTCCAGAAAAGGCCGAGCCATTGCTGAAAAGCCCTCGCTCAATATCGTTGGGCTTTTTTATGACCATATATCTGAAGCAATATCGAATCATTTCAGGATGCATGGCCACAATGTAAAGATAATAGAAAAAGCGGAAGATCTTGAGAAAGAAACTGAACTATATGACATATTTTTCACGACGAGTAATTATGTATTGACGCAAAATAATCTTTCTTCTGCTGTTAATTATACAATTAATTGCGGCAAAAATGGTATTTCGTGTATATGGCTATGGGATCACCACCATATGTTTGGCACATCCCTGTCCATATCGTCGTACTTTGATATTGTATTCCCAATACACGAGACAAGCGTCGATTACCTCAAGACAATCAATACTCATGTAATGAATTCACTTCCAGCAGCAACCTATCAATTTGGATCAATTCATGAAATGGAGGAGATGTATATTAAGTTCGGAGCACGCCAAAGGTCCGATTCACTATACGGTGGATTCAGAGAATATCCAGACATGAGTCGCAATTTTATATTGCGAGAGTGTATAGAGAAAATTACCGAAAATAATTTGTATCTGCGCCCACAGAACATAATCAATGATAAATACTATAATCTGCCAACTACAGAGGATAGATTCGCAGAATGGGTAAATCATAAGGTATCATTGTCCGTATCTATTAATACTGACATACCGATTCGCATTTTCGATGCCTTGTCTGCAGGACAGATTCCATTGGTTTGCTCCAACATCAATGGTCTAGACCATATTATCAGCGTAGAAGATCAGTTGAGACTTCCAGTTATTCGGTTCAATTATTATGATATTAATGAGATTCGACGGGCTTATGAAATTGCCTTGAAGCAGTTTGATCAGGGGGGCAGGGAGGGAGCTTATAAGCGCCACCTTTATGCCATGAGAAACCACACGATGGTCAACCGCATCGCCCGAATGATTGAAACTTTGCGACTTCACTTCCGTTAATGCTCCGATAAGGCCTTGTCTCCGTGCTGCGCCTCTGGCGCTCGTCAACGGCAAGACAGACCAGCCAGGCCTGTGTAGAAATTTTGAGCGCGCCGGCGGAGGTACTGTGCACAGTACCTCCCTCCACCATAGCCACAGCATCTTCCAAGATTATCGGCGGGCGTGTTCACAGAGTTTGCGTGAGAGCCCCCCTTCGCCACACCGGGATTGACGACACCCGAACATTACTGATGTTGGGTCACTGAACTTGACCGCAGGATAAAGGGAGGAAGGCTCTGCCCCATCGAATGTTCATAAAGGACAGCTGCGCGGGAGGGGTTGAATGGGATCCCGAGAGCCGCCCGCACATCACGTTCGATAACATTCCGAAGATTAACAATATCACGAGGCGATAGTGCATCAGTAAAGATATGGGATACATACCCTCCTTCGGGGTCTCCCTTATAATACTCGGCGGTCCGCATGAAGTTGACATTCTCGGAATGCAAGCGATCGCCTGTCTCAGGTTGAGTATATGTCCATACATCGGGAAGATCAGGATGAGGGACTGCCTCATCGTAATACGGAGTTCCAGGATAAGTTGTAATTACTGTACAATCAAAATCATCGACTTGTGACTTAATCAACCAGTCACGAATCGAAAGAGCCGTTTCTTCTGTTTCTCCAGGATGCCCCAAAGACATCAAAGCCTTAACCTTAAGCCCATACTTCTTAGCGATCTCAACAGCGCGGGTATTTTCTTCCAGCGTAGCGCGCTTCCGGATGTTGGTCAGAATCCGTGGATGAGCTGCTTCAAACCCACACAAAAGCCAACGGAATCCGGCACGCACCATTGCCTCAGCCTGCTCCTCCGTGAACAGCTCGGCTTTGACAAAGCCCCTCAATTGAAATTTTGCCCCCAATTCCTCCTGAAGATCAGCCAATCCATTAAGCAAATTGACCATCGTCTTCGTGACGTTCAACTCGTCATCATAGAACATAAACCCAGTATATCCATACTCCTTATGAAGGAATTTCACTTCCGCGAGAATGGATTCAACCGTTCTCGTTCGAATGATTCGCAGACTCTTACTGTTTCTGCCACCACAAAACCCACAGCTGAACGGGCATCCGAGCTGAGCAATAAGGCTGGTTGCAGGAGATCCCTCGATAGAATACTTATATGTGTTAAGGTCGATCAAATGACGCGCCGGCAAGGGGCTGGCGGTAAAATCCGCGTTGCTGAGGAAATAAGGCCCCTTGTTGTCATCCCCATCAATGACCTTTGGCGCATCTGGTGCCAGGGCTGCAAAGACGGCCCGTTCGCCATCCCCGGTCACAAGAACATCAAACATCTCTTCCAATTGGGCTGCGGCCTGAGCCGCACGGCCCTGGACACCGGGCCGCGTACGCCGCTCAAGCTTCAAGGCGGCATAGACCAAGGTTACATGCGGCCCGCCCAGAATGAGACGGATATCAGGCCGCAAACGGCGGATGGTGGCTGCCACGACCGCAATGGCCGGAAGCTGAGGGGTGGTTGCTGTGATCCCGATGACCTTTATGACATTATCATCCAAGAAGGAGACCAGAGCGTCATCAAAGTTCTTGATGCCCGAAAGATCGA
Organism: Azospirillum fermentarium; assembly: GCF_025961205.1. NCBI lineage: Bacteria > Pseudomonadati > Pseudomonadota > Alphaproteobacteria > Rhodospirillales > Azospirillaceae > Azospirillum > Azospirillum fermentarium. The sequence goes on along the minus strand of NZ_JAOQNH010000004.1, from coordinate 114,690 downwards.
GAAGCGCAACAGCATGGCCCTGCTGTTCCAGAGCACTTGCAATCTTCAATATTCCAAGACTGACAAAGACTCTCTCATCAAGCAGAAAGGCTGATGGCGGAATAATAAGCCCTATCGGATTGAGGCTTCCCGATTGGGCCTCAGAACCTGGGGCAGGATAGGCACGATCGCTTTCACACATGGTCTTGCCAATCATCATAAAGCCTTTGTCAGCGCCACTGTCAGGATCAGCATCATTACTCACTAATGAAGTGAGTATCATTTTACAGATCATTTTATCACAACAACCGGACAGCATGCCGAAGTTGCTGAAATCGAGAAAATTTCACTTGGAACAGCTTGAAACAATGCGTCAGGCTGAAGAAAAACTTGACTTGTTCACGTATCGCTTCCCCACCGGCATGAGGGGCCGACACCTCTTCGGCGTACCCATCTTTAATAATTCCAGCGGAAATATTCAGAGGCTTTCGCGGCATATTATCGGTATCATCACGACCAAGCAGAGCGATATCGAAATCGTCCCATATGCCAAGGCCCATGATTATCCTATATCATCTTCATAATTAATGTGAGGATGGACTATACAAAAGGCATTCATTTTTTTCAAGACACGCCACAATCCAAGCCTGATGTTAACGGCAGCCGGCCATCGCTCAATCATCGAACCGTCAATCCCCCTGTCTTGCTTCGCCATAATATTGAGCAGAACGATCAAATGTTGCCAAACGGCAGGGGTAACGGTATCTCTGCCTGACCGGGGTGAAAACCGGCACGAAAAGACAGAAAAAAACGGTCGCTTTCAGAATGAATTCGCCCCGTCGCGTTGCCGTGATCGGCTTGGGTTACGTGGGTTTGCCCGTCGCCGTGGCGATGGCTGCGCACCATGGCGCCGTGATTGCGTTCGATATCGACCCGGAGCGTATCCGGGAACTGGCCGACGGCCATGACCGAACGGGCGAGATCGGCACGGATAGGCTGGCCGCCGTTCCTCTGGATCTGACCAGCGACCCGGCCCGGCTGGCCGAGGCCGATTTCCATATCATCACCGTTCCCACCCCGGTCACCGTCACCAAACGTCCCGACCTGGGGCCGCTTCTGGCGGCGTCAAAGACCGTGGGCCGGTATCTGAAACCAGGCGCGATCGTTGTCTACGAATCCACCGTCTATCCTGGCGCCACCGAAGAGGACTGCGTGCCGATCCTGGAAGCGGAATCGGGTTTGCGGCTGGGGCGGGATTTCGGCGTGGGCTATTCCCCCGAACGCATCAACCCCGGCGACCGGCAACACCGGTTCGAGAGCATAACCAAAGTGGTGTCGGGGTCCGATGCCGCCACCCTGGACATGATAGCAGCCGTCTATGGCAGCGTGGTCAAGGCAGGCATTCACCGCGCCCCCTCCATCGCCGTGGCCGAAGCGGCCAAAGTCATCGAGAACACCCAGCGTGACCTGAACATCGCGCTGATGAACGAGCTGTCGATCATCTTCCAGCGCCTGGGCATCGATACCCATGACGTGTTGGCGGCGGCCGGCACAAAATGGAATTTTCTGCCTTTCACGCCGGGTCTGGTGGGGGGCCACTGCATCGGCGTCGATCCCTATTACCTGACCTACCGGGCCGAACAGTTCGGCTATCATCCCGAGGTGATCCTGGCCGGGCGGCGGATCAACGACGGTATGGGGCTTCGAATCGCGCAGGAGACCGTAAAGCACCTGCTGCGCCACGGCACCCGCCCACGGATGATCACGGTCCTGGGGCTGACCTTCAAGGAAAACGTCCCGGATATCCGCAACACCCGCGTCATCGATATCGTGCATGAACTGGTAAGCTTTGGCGTGCGGGTCCAGGTCAGCGATCCTTTGGCCGATCCCAGACATGCACGCCACGAGCATGGCCTGGATCTGGTGCCGTTCGACAGGCTGGAAGCGGCCGACGCGGTGATCCTGGCCGTGCCGCACCATGATTACCGCCGGCTGTCCTGGGCAGAGCTGAGCGCCTTGCTCCTGGGCGGAGCAGGGTTGGTGGTGGATGTCCGGTCCTGCCTGAATCGCCATGGGCGGCCCGATGGGATCGATCTCTGGCGGCCCTGATCCACTCTTCGTTCCACCTGCAGTGCAGGATAGCTGCATGACCGCCGTCCACTCCCCTCCGCCCGGCCCCATCCGCAACCTGCATGATCTGGTGGATTTCCTGCAAAGGACCGGTTCACGCCTGCCGGTGAACATGTTCCAGGCCACCGGGCATGTCATCGCGGAAACCGAAAACTTCCTGCGCATGCGGCATCTGGGCGAGATCCGGCAGGACTGCCCCTATCTTCTGATCCTGCCCCAAACCGGCTTCGCCCGTGCCATCGGACGGCTTTATGCATCCCACTTCACCAATGTGGTGGTCAGCGACCAATGGCACGCCATGGCACGGGAGGTGGCGCTCTATCACCCCGAACTGACCGTGGATGTGGGCGTTTCGCACCTGAAGACATGGGTTCCACCAGGCCAGAAGACACGGATCTTCGCATTGGGTTCGCAGCTCTGGCATATGCTGCCCCGTGGCCCGGCCATCGACCTGACGGTGCGGCTCTACCGCCGCCGGGCACTCAGCCGGGGCTACATGCCTCTGTGGCACGACGTTCCTCTTCCCGGGGCACTGGCGGAACGCATCGGGCGGGTGCAGAAGTACGCGCTGATCCATCTGAAGGTGGATCCCATCAACGCTACGGCGCGGCCGACGGATCCCGCTACATACCTCGATGCCATGGCCTATCTGCACGACAACGGATACCGGCTGGTGATGGCGGGGCGGGAGCCGATGCCCGACGCGTTCCGCCGCTTCGACATCTACAACTATGCCGGCGATCCCCTGGCATCGTTCGAGAACGACCTGATCCTGTTTCGCCATGCGCGCTTTGCCCTGCTGGCCGGTTCGGGGATTTCCTATCTGGCGGAGAGCTTCGACATCCCCTTCGTCTATGCCAACTACTGGCATTTGTGCTTTCCTCCCTTTGCCCGGCGGGCGGTCGCACTGCCGTCGGTGCTGACGGAGCGGCAAAGCGGCAGGATGCTTCCCTTTTCCGAACACTACGGCCTCTTGTCGAAGTTTCCCGAATTCTCCTTCTGGAATTTCCCCGACGCGGCCTTGACCGCCCGTCCTGCTGCTGCCGACGAGATCCTGGCCGCCACCCAGGAAGCGCTTGGCCTGTCGCATGCCGATATTCCGCCGATGACACCACAGCAGCAGCACCTCAACGGGATGGATCCCGTCGGCTGCGCCCGTATCAGCGACAGCCGCGTCTCCCAGCATTTCTTGGAGCGTTTCGCCCCACTTATGGGACGTGCTGCAGCGCCTCCCGCCAGCAGGATAAATTGATGATCCAGGATCAGGATGATGCCGGAGCTTCGGCACTTTTGTCTGCGACACTGACGGCGCGCGCCCTTGAACTGCACCGGAAGCAGCTCTTAGTCGAGGCCCTGCCCCTTTATCGTCATGCATGCTCCCTGGATCCCGGCAATCCTGCCATCATGCATTTCCAAGGGCTGGTGGAGGTTCGCATCGGCGACATGCCGCATGGGCTGGCCTTGCTCGCCCGCAGCCGGCGCCTGTCCCCGGATCAGCCCAATCTGAACGATAATATCATCAATCTTCTGCCGGTGATCTGGGCGCGCACATCCTCTACCCTGCCCACCCCCTTCTGGGATTGCGCCACCATTGCGCAAACAGCGGCGCTTCAGCCTCCGGGTGACTTTCTCGCCCAGCTACGGAGCCGTGTCTCGGAACGATGGCAGGCCGTGGCCTTTGCCCACTATCGCGATGGCCGGATGGATGATGCGCACGCGCTGCTGAAACCGGTCGCCGAAACGATCGATGACGATCCGTTCCTTCTCAATCTTTATGCCATGATTCAACGCCGGCGCGGGGATCGGGAACATGCCTTAAGCATCCTGAGGCGATGCCACAGCATTGCTCCGGCCGAGAGCATGATCCTGCTCAATCTGGCCAGCGTGCTGCATGACATGGGGCACCATGACACCGCACTCGACTGCTACCGGACGCTGGCCAATGTGGCCCTGGATCTCTTCAACGGCTTTCATCTGGAAAAAGCGGAAAGCGTCTGCCGGCGCTTGGTCGATGCCGTCCCCCATATGCGAAACCCTTGGATCGTTTTGGGCCTGACACTCAGCCGGCTGGGCCGCCATGAAGAGGCGGCCCGGTTACTGGCCCATGCCATCCAGGTCGATCCCGATTATGTGCCGTCCTATACATTCTACGGCGATACGCTACGCCTCGGTGGACACGCGGCAAAGGCGGAGCATGCCTATCGCCAGGCCGCCGCGCTTGAGCCCGTGTCGGCAGAGGCCATCGGCGGCGTCGGGCTTGCGTGTCTGGATCAGGAAAGAAGGGAGGAGGCGTACCGACTGCTGGAACGGTCCCAGTGGCTGAAAAGCCATATCAGCAGCACCAGCTCGGCCTTGAGCTGCCTGCGCCTGCGCCAGTCGGCCCCGGCCGGTACCCGGTTCGACCGGCGCGGCTCTTTGGGCCGGGGCGTTCTGTCGGTGTCGTCGTTGAACAGTTACGGCCGATTTGCCCACACCCTCTACGACTACATCTCCACCCGTCTCTATGCCGAGAAATACGGGCTTGAACTGGAAACGCCGGAATGGAGCGGGGCCCTGCTCTTCGAGCTCGACGATCCGCTGATGATCAAACCGCAGGACAACATCCTGCGGGACCACACGGGATTCCGGGCGCGGTTCCGGGACGGGCTGTTGAATGACACCGCGGACCCCATCCAAAATGTGGATGTCTTCCTCGGTTGGCCGGTGATGGAGTTGGCCGAGATCGCCGGACATCGTGCAACGATTCAAGGCTGGATGCGGCCACGGGCGCTCTGGGATCCGTGGCTCCGCCCGGCGGTTGACCGGCTCGATGCAATGGGGGAAACCATTGTCGCCGTTCACATCCGCCGCACCGACCGTTCTCTGGAAGGAGGGATTGATTTCCCTGCCTACCGTGCATGGCTGGGGCAGATGTGGGATACGCTGCATCGCCCGGTGCTGCTGGTGGCGACCGACGATCCATTGGTCCTGCCGGAATTCGCCCCCTTCGCCCCCCATACCCTGCAGTCCCTGGCGGAGCCGTGGAAAGGGCTGGAGCATCTGCAGGATTTCCACCTGCTGATGAACGCCGATGTGGTGGCGTTGAGCTATGGGGGATTCGCCCGGCTGGCGGCGGCCTTCGGCACTCGCGCCCGGCTGGTGGTGGAGCCGGACAGGGCCACAGGCGGGTTCCGGCGCGTCACGGTGTGGGAGTAAAAACAGGGGGAGTGCGTTCAACTGCCCCCGGTTCTCCCGCGCCATGTGGCGCGCAGCCGCGGCGGCCGGCGAACGCCTGAAAGGGTCATTTCAAGCCCTCGCCCGTATTACTGTCCCTCGCACCAGCAGCGCCACATGGCGCGGTAGACCCGTTCCACCATGGCGGTGTAGGCCCGCACGTTGCCCAGCGGGGACGACGCCATCCGTCCCCTGAGTTCGGCCCTTGTGCGCACCATCTCCGGCAGGTTGCTCAGAATGGCCAGCGGCAGACGCAGATAATCGTCGCGGGTGTCCGCAACCCAGGCCCCGCATCCCACGGCTTCCAGGAGACTGGCCGACACCCGGCCCGGCAGGCTTCCTCCGCGCAGGGTGATCACCGGAACCCCCATCCACAACGCTTCCGCCGTGCTGATGCCGCCGTTCTGAGGGAAGGGGTCGAGTGCGATGTCCACCTGCCCATAGGCGGCCAGATGGTCACGGTGCGACGACCCCCCCATCAGAACAACCCGTTCTGGACCAATCCCCACCTCCCGCAAGGCCGTCAGGATCCGCTGCTGCTGGTGCGGATCGTCGAGCACCGTGTCCTTCAGCAGCAGCCGCGCACCCGGCACGGCCTTCAAAAGCTCGGCCCACAGGGAAAGCACCTCTGCCGACACCTTGGCCAGCCGGTTGAGACAGCCGAACGTAATGGTCCCACGCCGCATCAGCAACGGCGGCGGTGCGACCGGGGGCAGATCGTCGGGCGGCTGATAGACGAACAGGCACGGAAGGTCTACCACCGTTTCACTGAACAGCTCCCGTTCCGACGGCTGGATCAGCGATGGCCCGGCCAGCAGGTAATCCATGGCGCTGAGACCGGTACCGGTCACATGCCCCCACGCCGACACCTGCACCGGCGCCGGCTTGCGGGCAAAGACCAGAAGACGGTTGCCGGCGGAATGGCCGGACAGATCGACCAGGATGTCCACCGCGTCGGCACGGATCTGGCGGGCCACCGCCTCGTCGGATTGTCCGCGGATCGACCGCCACACGGTGGCCGCTCCGCGCAGCCGGGCGGTCATGGCATCCTCGGTTCCACCCTGGGAATAGCACAGCACGTCAAAACGGCTGCGGTCATGGTTCAACAGGATGGGAGCGAAGGCATAGGCCGCGGAATGACGGCGGAAGTCCGCCGACACATAGCCGATGCGCAGGCGCCGGTCGATGGTGTGGTCGTTGTCGTGGGGGGCCACCAGCATCGACAGGGGCCACGCATGCCGTTCGTTCCAGAACCGCCGCTCCGCCTGATGAACCGCCACCCCGCAGCCGGGATCGAAATCCATGGCGAAAATCAGATTGGAATGCACCGCGGCGTTGTCGGGGCGCAGACACAGGCTGCGCCGGTACGCGGTCAGCGCCTGCTTCAGCCGGTCCTGGCGCTGATGGACCACACCCAGATTTCCATAAACCTCGGCGTAGGCCGGGTCCATCGCCACCGCCTGCTCGTAGGAGCGCACGGCCGCAGCCAGTTGACCGTCGGTCTGGCTGAGGTTGCCCAGATTGCCGCAAGCCTCGGCAAAGTCGGGTTTGTCGGCAAGTGCCTGGCGGAAGGCCGCGGCGGCGGCGGGGGCATCGCCCCGCTCCCCTTCAACGATCCCCAGATTGTTCCACGCCTGGGCCGAGGCCGGCTGAAGGGTCAGCGCACGCAGGCACGACCGGCGGGCACCGTCCAGATCAAACACCTCTCTCAGCACACTGCCAAGATTGGCGTAGACTTGGACGAAGGCGGGATTGAGGGCGATCACGCGGCGATAGGCGGCGGCGGCTTCGGCGAAGTGGCGGCGCCCCCGGTGGGCATTGCCCAGATTGATCCAGGCATCCGCGTAATCCGCGCGCAGGGACAGGGCCGACAGGTAGCTGAGCTGGGCCTGCTCATAATGCCCCTGGCGCATCAGCACGTTGCCCAGGGCGAAATGCGCTTCGGGAAAATCGGGTTTCTGGGCCAGCGCTTCGCCATAGACCGCCGCGGCCTCGTCGAGATAGCCGGCATCGGACAGGGCGTTGCCCAGGCTGAGCCGCCCGTCCACCGCCTTGGGTGCAGCCTCCACCGCTTGGCGCAGCAGGGAAATAGCCGCCCCCAAATGGCCGGTCTGCCGGGCAATGACACCCAGATACTGCAGGGCGCGGGCGTGATTGGGCCGCAGCTTCAGGACGGTCCAGTAAAGCTTTTCCGCCTCGGCCAGACGCCCGGCCTGATGATGGCGGACGGCCTGTTCAAACGTGCTCTCCACCTGAAAGGAGGCCTGCACCGGCTTCGGCGTCAGAACGGCAGGCAGCGGCGCGCGCTTGCCGTGCGCCGTCCTCGCCTCCGCTTTTCGATCTTTCCGGTTCATAAAGGCATAAACACGTTGTGAGGACTCGAAACACCGTCATAAGAAGCGGGCACGGCGGCCGGGAAAACGGCGGTGCGGGAATGCACCTTTACCCCGCCGGCGTCCAGAAAGGTGAACGCTTTTTTTGCGCAAAAACATCCGCACAGGCTAGTGGAAACCGCAAGAGCCTTGAGCCGCTGCAACACCCTCCATAGGGTGCCCGGCGGGCATCGGCCCTCTGGCGGCTGGGATGGGCTGGGACTGTCATGATCGGCATCGATTTCGACAACACCATCGTCTGTTACGACGATGTGTTCTATCAGATCGCCGTTTCCGAAGGAGTGATCCCCATCACAACCGGACGCAGCAAAGGCGCGGTCCGCGACTGGCTGCGCGCCGCGGGCCGGGAAGAGGATTGGACCGCCCTGCAGGGTCTGGTGTACGGCGCGCGGATTCATCGGGCCCCGGCCTTCCCGGGATTTCTGGATTTCCTGCGGCGTTGCCGGACGGAGGGGCAGCCGGTGGCGGTGGTCAGCCACAAGACACGGCATCCCTTTGCCGGGCCGCCGTACGATCTCCACGCTGCCGCCCGCGGCTGGCTGGAGCAACTGGGGGTTTTCGACGACCCTGCCATCGGCCTGACACCGGACCGGGTGTTCTTCGAGCCGGCCAAGAGCGGCAAGCTCAACCGCATCGCCTCCCTGTCCTGCTCCGTCTTCATCGACGACCTGCCGGAGTTCCTGAGCGACCCCGGCTTTCCGGTGGGTGTGCGGCGCATCCATTTCGATCCCCACGCCACGGGGGACACCCCGGCGGATTGCCAACGGGCCGGCGATTGGGATGCGGTGGCCGGCTTGATCCTGGGCGGCACGCCGTCATGACCATCCCGGTTCCCCAGGGTGCCGCCCGGTTGGTGGAGCAGGCTGGCCTGGGCCGGCTGGAGGGGGTGTCGCCCCTGGCCGGCGGGGCCAACAACCGGGTGCTTCGTGCCGACACCACCGACGGCCCGGCCGTGCTGAAACTCTATTTCCATCACCCCCACGACCCCCGCGACCGGCTGGGGACCGAATATGGTTTCTTGAGCGCCGCGTGGGCTGGCGGCATCCGTTGCGTGCCCCGGCCCCGGGCCGCCGACCCGGCCCGGCACATGGCGCTGTACGGGTTCGTCCCCGGCACACGCCCGGCGGCGGCGACCGCAGCACTCGTCGATCAGGCAGCCGGCTTTGTCGCGGCACTGCAGCGTCTGCGCTTGCAAGCCGATCATCTTCCTCCTGGATCGGAGGCATGCTTCACCCTGGCCGACCACCGGGCGACGGTGGAACGCCGGCTGGCCCGGCTGGCCGCCCTGGCCCCCGAGACGGATCTGCACGCCGCGGCATCCCGGCTGGTGCGGGACGAGGCCCTGCCCCGTTTCCACGCGGTTATCCTGTCGGCGGACGCCGACGATCCGTTGCCTCCGAACCGCCGATGCCTGTCACCGTCGGATTTCGGCTTTCACAACGCCCTGGTGGATGGGGACGGACAGGCGGTGTTCCTGGATTTCGAATACGCCGGCTGGGACGATCCGGCCAAGCTGGTGGGGGATTTCTTTCACCAGCCGGCGGTGCCGGTGGCGATGGAGCATTATCCGGCGTTCCGGGACCGGATCGCCGCGCTGTTCCCCGAACCGGAGGACACCGCCCGCCGATGCGATGCGGTGATGCCGCTCTACGGGCTCAAATGGGTGGCGATCGTGCTCAACGACTTCCTGCCCGCGGGCGGCAGCCGCCGCGCCTTCTCCGCCGGGCCCGAGACCGCCGCCGGGACTGCAACCCGCCTTCGGCGCCAGTTGGACAAGGCGCGGAGCGCACTGGCCCGGCTTGCCACCCTGCCCGCTTTCCCGGCATAAGAACCGGCATGACGACCTATTGCGTGATCGGCAGCAATGCCTTTTCCGGCCAGGATTTCATCGACCGCCTGCTCGACGAGCCGGGTGCGCGGGTGCTGGCCGTCAGCCGTTCCCCCGAACGCCCGGACCTGTTCCTGCGCTACCGCTCCCACCCCAACGCCGGGGCGGTGCGCTTCGTCCAGGCCGATCTGAACCGGGACATGGATGCGCTGCTGGCGGAATTGGACGGAGAAGCCCCGGAATACATCGTCAATTTCGCCGCCCAAAGCGAGGTGGCGCCCAGTTGGGACCACCCCGAACACTGGTATCAGACCAACACCGTGGCGCTGGCCCGGCTGATCAACCATCTGCGGCGGCGCGATTACCTGTCGCGCTACCTGCATGTCTCCTCGCCCGAGGCATACGGCACCTGCGTGGGCCGGGTGACGGAGGACGCCCCCCTCAACCCCAGCACCCCCTACGCCGCGTCCAAGGCCGCCGCCGACCAGCTTCTGGGGGTGTTTCACCGGCAGTTCGGCTTTCCGGTGGTGACGGTGCGGGCGACCAACGTCTACGGCGCCCGCCAGCAGCTGTTCAAGATCGTCTGCCGCACGGCGGTCTATCTGAAGCTGGGCCGCAAGATCCAGCTTCACGGCGGCGGCACCGCGGTCAAATCCTACATCCACATCCGCGACGTGTCGGAAGGCGAACGGGCCATCCTGCACCACGGGACGCCGGGGGCGATCTATCACCTGTCCCCCGACGCCGGCATCGCCGTGCGCGACGTGGTGCGGATCATCTGCGAGCGCATGGGCCGGCGGTTCGAGGACTGCACCGAAACCGTGGCCGAACGGCCGGGGCAGGACGCCGCCTACGTCATCGATTCCACCAAGGCCCGCCAGAGCTTCGGCTGGGCGCCCCGCGTCATGCTGGACGAGGGGCTGGGCGAGGTGGCGGCGTGGATCGACACCCACTGGGACACGATCCGCACCCTTCCCCACGACTACCAGCACAAGGCCTGAGCCATGGCGTACGTCGATTTCATCTCCAAGGTCCACAAATCCACCAAGCGCGACTATGTGCAGCGGGTGGTCGAGCACGACAAGGCCGCCTGCGCCGAGATCGCCGGCCGCTTCGACAAGGATTACTGGGACGGGGAGCGGCACACCGGCTACGGCGGTTACCGCTATGACGGGCGCTGGCGCGTGGTGGCCGAGGACATGGCCCGCCATTACGGCATCAAGCCCGGCGACCGCATCCTGGACGTGGGCTGCGGCAAGGCTTTCCTGCTCTATGAGTTCACCCAGGTGGTGCCCGGCTGCGAGGTGGTGGGGATCGACATCTCGTCCTATGCGGTGGAGAACGCCAAGGAGGAGGTGCGCCCCTTCCTTCAGGTGGGTGACGCCAAATCGCTGCCGTTCGACGACAACGCCTTCGATTTCGTGGTCAGCATCAACGCGCTGCACAACCTTCACCTGCCCGACCTGTGGTCGTCGCTGGAGGAGATCGAACGCGTGGGCAAGGGCAACGCCAAGCACATCGTGATCGAGGCGTACCGCAACGAGCGGGAAAAGGTGAACCTGATGTATTGGCAGCTCACCTGCCGCGCCTTCCACACGCCCGAGGAATGGGAGTGGCTGTTCGCCCGCACCGGCTACACCGGCGACTATTCCTACATCACGTTCGAGTGACGAGGCGGCCCCCGTGACCGACACCACCCGCGACCCGGTGAACAGGAACCTGCTGGAGGTGCGGGACCGCATCGGCTTTCAGCGGCTGGGGCTGATGAACAATCAGGTCTGGTACGACGACCCCAAGCGGCTGGTGTTCACCCTGTCCCGCTACAAGTTCGTCGCCAAGATGCTGAGCGGGCGGGCGCGGGTGCTGGAGGTGGGGTGTGGCGACGGCTTCGGCGCCCGCATCGTGGCGCAGGAGGTGGGCGCCCTCACCGTCACCGATTTCGACCCGCTGTTCATCCGCGACATCCAGGACCGCGCCGTGGACCGCTGGCCCATGGATGCCCGCGTCCACGACATCCTGGATGGTCCGCTGGACGGGCCGCCGTTCGACGCCGCCTATTCCCTCGACGTGCTCGAACACATCCCGGCGGAGCGGGAGGGGCCGTTCCTATCCAACACCGCCGCCTCACTGACCGATCACGGGGTGCTGATCATCGGCATCCCGTCGCTGGAATCCCAGGCCCATGCCTCCCCCCCCAGCCGGGAGGGACATGTGAACTGCAAGACGGGCCGGGACTTCAAGGCGCTGATGGAGCGGCACTTCCACACCGTCTTCCTGTTCTCCATGAACGACGAGGTGGTCCACACCGGCTATGCTCCCATGGCCCATTATCTGTTCACCGTGTGCGCCGCTCCCCGGCGCCGAGCGGCGGAGGCAACGGACAAATAGCTCTATCGCCGGAACAGGGGGATGGGTATTTTCGCACCCACATCCGCCAACCGGTGCTTCTCCGATGAAGATCCTGCACATCAACACCTTCGACATCCACGGCGGCGCCGCCCGCGCTGCTTTCCGGCTGTTCAAGGGATTGCGCGCCATCGGGGAAGAAAGCCGGATGCTGGTCCTGCACAAGACCGGCAATGATCCCGACGTCGCCACCCTGGGATCGGTCACCCCCGACCAACTGGCCCGTGCCCACGCCATCCAGGCGGAAATCCAGGCCGAAGCCGCCCCCTATCCCATGCTGTCCGCACCGGGGTTCGTCAGCTTTCACAGCGAACGCGCGGCGCCGGGGGAAATCATGGTCAGCCAGCTTCCCCCCGCCGATATCATCCATCTTCACTGGGTGCGCGGTCTGGTCGATTACCCGTCGTTCTTCGCCAACCGCCGCCCGGATCAGCCGGTGGTGTGGACGCTGCACGACATGCACCCCTTCAGCGGCGGCTGCCACTATGCCGGGGAATGCGAGCGGTTCACCCAGGGCTGCGGTGCGTGCCCCTTCCTGAAATCCGATGATCCAGCGGACCTGTCGGCCCGCATCCTGGAACGCAAAACCACCGCTCTGGCCCGGCGAAACAACCGCCTGCACATTGTCACCCCCAGCCATTGGCTCGGGCGGGAGGCGGCGCGCAGCAGCCTGTTCCGCGATATCCCGGTCAGTGTCATTCCGCCGGGCCTGGAAACCGATACCTTCGTTGCCCACGACCGGCAGGCCATGCGGCAGGCGTTCAAGCTGCCGCCCGGCCTGAAGGTCATTCTGTTCATCGCCCATATGGTGGACGATCCGCGCAAGGGGTTGTCCTATCTGGACGAGGCACTCTGCCGGCTGGGGCCGCGGCCCGACGTGGCGCTGCTGCTGGTGGGCGGCGGAACCATGGCGCTGAAATCCCAGGTTCATCACCTGCGCACCGGGTTGGTGGCGGACGATGCCATGGTCGGGCGGCTCTACAGCGCCGCCGACATCGTGGCCATGCCCAGCCTGGAGGACAATCTGCCCAACACCATGCTGGAAGCCATGGCCGCCGGCACCCCGGTGATCGGCTTCGACATCGGTGGCGTCCCCGATCTCGTGATCCCCGGTGAAACCGGCTATCTCGCCCCGCCTGCCGATACCGAGGCGCTGTCCGCCGCCCTGGCCACCGCCCTCGCCGATCCGGCCCATCTGGCGGCCATGGGCCGCATGGCCCGCGCCCGTATCGAACGGGAGCACACGCTGGAGGTTATGGCATCGCGTTATCGCGATCTCTACCGGTCGCTGCTGTCCTGACCGGCCATGGCGCGGGTCATGGGCTGGACGCGGTGATCCTGCCTATTCCAACGCCGTCGGCTCCGATCCGCTCTCGAGACCGGGGTGCAGCCCCTGAGGCCGCGCGAGAGTCCGGTGGCTCCGCGGCGGGCGCCGGGAGTATGGTCAGGCCGGCCTTCTGCGTCCATTTGGGAAACGGCACCATCATGGCCTATCCGACCTTCCGTGCGTTCCAGCTTCCAGCAGACTTTGCCGTTCAGGATGCCGGTGCCGCGGCCACCCCGCGGCAGCCGGAAATCGAAGCCCGTATCGAGGCCATCTGGCAGCAGGAAATGGAACGGCGGCATGGAAAGCTGTTCAACGGACAATTGTTCAGCATCACGGGCCCGGATGTGGAGGCGCAGGTTGCCGAAGGACGGCTGACCGGACGCTTTGTCGAGTACCGTGATTTTCTGGCCCAGCTCCGCGATCCATCCCTTTTTCCCTGGCTGTCCATACGACCTCTGGCCGTCACCGGCATTACCCACACACCGGAAGGGCTTCTGTTCGGCCAACGCACCAAGTCGGTATCGCAAGGTGCCGATCAATGGGAATTGGTGCCCGCCGGCGGCTTTTCTCCGCATGCCCGCGAACCGTCGGGCGATGGACTCAGCCTGCGCCGCCAAGTCTTGGAGGAGCTCTCGGAAGAGGTGAACCTCGGCCCGGAAACCGTGGCTTCAGAAACCCCGCTGCTGGTGCTGGCTGACGACGAAAGCCATGTGCACGATATCTTCATCGAACTGGCCCTTGATCTTTCGGTGGAGGACGTTGAAGCGGCCTTTGCACGCCGGTCGCACGACGAGTACGCCAACCTGGCCGTGGTGCCCCTGGCCAGACTCGAAGCCTTCCTCGACGAACCGGGACGGATTCTGGTGCCGTCAAGCCGTTACGCCCTGACGGTCTGCGGCCTGATCGCCGCCGGAGGGTCCGCGCCGGCAGGAAACGTCCACGACGCTTTGCGCTACGTTGACAGCCCGGCGGACTGGAACGGTCCCACGGCGGCCTCAACGCCCGACGATCTGCTGGAGGATCTGTGGGGCGAGTTTCACGCCAGCCTCCGTTTCCTGAACGCCTGTGACGCGGACATGCGGATGCTGGAACACCGCCGGTCCGCACGGGGAACACTCCCGGCTGCCGTTCCGCCGCCCCGGACGCCATGAGCTGCCCCCGGCGAAAGACCCGTGACGTGCAGCGACGGCAGCCCTCGCGTGCAACCGGATCTTCGTAAGGGTACGGCACGTCAAACTCGTTATGACTGCCGCGTAGCACTGGGCATCGAATGCGGCGGTGATGTGGTGGGTGGAGTGGGCCTGAACAGCCAGGGTTCCGTGGACATGCGGCACGCGTCCGATCCCGTTCAGCCCCCCGGTGCAGAACATGGAAGTTGCCCGTCCACTCGGGGAAAACGCATCCTGCCCCCTTGCGGCGTGTGCAGGCACGGCTCTATCGTGGGCTGTCCCGGTAGCTGTCTGGAAGAGCCATGGCCCCGCCGTTGCGTTTCTGCGCCATCATCGAAGCGCGTATGACCTCGACCCGTCTTCCCGGAAAGGTGCTGCTGCCGGCCGTCGGCAAACCCATGCTGGAGCTGATGGTGGAGCGGCTGCGCCGTGTGCCGTCGCTAGCGGGCATCGTCATCGCCACCACCGTCAACGCCACCGACGACCCGGTGGAGGCGCTGGCCCGGCGGCTCGGGGTTGATTGCTACCGTGGCAGCGAGGAGGACGTGCTGACCCGTGTCCTGGAAGCGTCCCGCGCCCATGAGGTGGACGTCATCGTCGAAATCACCGGCGACTGCCCGCTGATCGACCCCGGCGTGGTGGAGGATGTGATTGCCCGCTACCGCGAAAGCGGCGTGGATTACGTGTCCAACTTCCTGGAAGGACGGCGCTATCCTCTGGGGATGGAGACCCAGGCCTTCGCCACCACCATTCTGGAGGACGTGGCACGGCGCTCTGACGACCCGGTGGATCATGAACACGTCAGCCTGTTCATCTACCGCAATCCCCAGCTCTACAGCTTGGCCGACTGCCCGCCCCGGCCCGCCCTCGCCGACCCTGGCCTGCGGCTGACCTTGGACACCGTAGAGGACTACACCCTGATCTCCGCGGTGTTCGAGGCACTCTATCCCGCCGCCGGCCCTGCCTTCACCCTGGCCGACATCCTACGCTTCCTGGACGGCCGGCCGGACCTTCGCGCCGTCAACAGCATGGTACGCCAACGCTATGTCTGACCGCCCGACAGCGGGCACCGCCAGGCCGCTGCCGGTGCTGAACGCGCTGGTCGTCGGCTGCGGCCAGATCGCCGGCGGCTACGACAGCGCCATGCCGCAACGGCGGAGCGCCGGTGTGTTCAGCCATGCCGGCGCCTACCGCGCGCATCCCGGCTTCCGGCTGCTGGGCTGCGTCGAACCGGACACGGCGCGGCGCACCGCCTTCATGGAGCATTGGGGCATTCCGCAGGGTTTCGCCGACTTGGAAGCCGCGCTCGCCAGCGGCACTGTCTTCGACGTGGTCAGCGTGTGCTCTCCCGACCACGCCCACACGCCCCAGTTGGAGCGCCTTCTGCATGCCCCGGTGCGCGGCGCGCTGTGCGAAAAGCCCATGACCACCGATCCGGTCCGTGGCGCGGCGGTGGCCGCCGCCTGGACGCAGGCGGGCAAGACGTTGCTGGTCAACTACAGCCGCCGTTTCGCGCCAGGGATCCGTGCGCTTGCGGCAGAGCTGGAGTCTGGCGTCTGGGGACCGGTCCAGCACGTCACCGCCACCTATACCAAAGGCATCCGCCACAACGGCGCGCACATGGTCGATCTGCTCCGCTTCCTGCTCGGACCGCTGACCGACGGCCCGGTGCTGCGGTCCCGGCCGGATTACCGGCCCGACGATCCCACGGTAGACGCCGTGCTGTACACCGCCGCCGGCGCGCCGGTCTATCTGGTGGGCGCGGGCCACGAACACTATGCCCTGTTCGAAGCGCAGATCGTCACCCCATGCGGCCGGATCGACATGGAAGATTTCGGTTTCCGCCTGCGGCGCCAGCCGGTTGAGGACAGCCGCCGCTTCCCCGGATTTCGCCAGATCGACGCCGCCGGGACGGTGACGGACACCGGACTGGACCAGGCGTTGCCGGCGGCCGTCGATGCCCTGTACCAGGCAGTGGCATACGGCACGGTCCCCCCTTGCGGCGGCGTCGAAGCGGTGGCCGCGGAACATTTGTGCGACAGCCTGCGACGCAAGGCCCTGTCTCTGCCCCCGGAGAGAACCATAGCATGACGAGCAACGACTTGGCCCTGCTGGGCGGAACGCCGGTGATCGGCGCGCCGCTGGCCCCCTACAACCAGATCGGCCCGCTGGAACGTGCCCGTGTCCTGGAGGTGATGGACAGCGGCGTCCTGTCCGGCTTCATCGCCGTCGATGGCCCCGAGTTTGACGGAGGCCCCATGGTCCGCGAACTGGAACGCCAGTGGTGCGGGCATTTCGGCTGCCGCTACGCGGTCACCGTCAATTCCGCCACCTCCGGCTTGTACGCGGCCATGGGCGCCATCGGCCTGGAGCCGGGGGACGAGGTCATCGTACCGCCCTACACCATGTCGGCGACGGCGATGGCCCCCCTGATCTACGGCGGCATCCCGGTATTCGTCGACATCGAGCCGGAGACCTTCTGCCTCGACCCGGCGCAGGTGGCAGCGGCCATCACCCCCCGGACCCGCGCGATCCTGGCCGTCAACCTCTTCGGCCATCCCGCCCGCCTGGCCGAGCTGCGGGCCTTGGCCGATGCACGCGGGCTGTATCTGGTAGAAGACAACGCCCAGGGACCGCTGGCCGCCGAGCACGGCCGGCAGGCCGGTACCGTCGGCCACATCGGGGTGTTCAGCCTCAACCGCCACAAACACGTCCAGACCGGCGAGGGCGGGGTCTGCGTCACCGACGACGAGCGGCTGGCCCTGCGTCTGCGCCTGATCCGCAACCACGGAGAAAACCTGATCGAGGCCTTCGGCGTCGAGGACGCATCCGGTCTGGTCGGTTTCAACTACCGTCTGTCGGAACTGTCGGCAGCGGTGGGGCTGGCCCAGCTCGAACGCGCCGGCGTCATCGTCAGCCGGCGCGAGGAACTGGCCGCCCGCCTGACCGCGGCGGTGTCCGGGCTGGAGGGGCTGACGCCGCCGGCCGTGCGTGCGGGGTGCCGGCACGTCTACTATGTGTGGGCGGCGCGCTACGATGCCGGCGCCGTGGGTGTGCCACGCGCCCTGTTTGCCCAGGCCATGGCCGCTGAAGGCGTCCCCCTGGGTCAGGGGTACGTACGGCCCCTGTACCGCCTGCCGCCGTTCCAGCGGCGCCAGGCGTTCGGAGGCGGCTGGCCCTTCAGCCTGAGCGAACGGCGCTATCCCGACGGGCTCGCCCCGGTGTGCGAGCGGATGCACGAGACCGAGCTTCTCAGCTTCGCCATCTGCTCCCATCAGTTGGAGCAGGACGCGATCGACCGGATCGCGGACGCCTTCCACAAGGTCCACGCGGCCCGCCACCGCCTGGCTGCGCTGGCCAAGGGCAGCCAGGCGGCATGAAGCGGGTTCTGCTGTTCAGCCGGGATGCCGGCGGGGCAAACCAGATGGCCGGGCTGCACGACGTGCTGACCGGGGTCATGCCGGCGCCTACCCCGGACCTTGCCGGCTTCGCGGCATCGCTCGGCCCCGTGAAGGTGGTGGCGGGCGGTCGGGACCATGCCGTGGCCGTCTGGCGGCGGGCCGGGATCGAGCCGGCCGTCTGGCCGGATGGCCGGGATGGAGCCGCTTGGCTGGCAGAGCTTGGCGTAGACACAGTGCTGACCGCCACCAGCGACGTGGACGACGACAGCCCGCAAAGGTTGTGGCAGGCGGCACGGGCTGCCGGTTTGCCCTGTGCCGCCTTCATCGATCACTCCGCCAACCTCGGCGAACGGTTCCGTAGCCGGGACGGCGGCGTCACCTATCCCGATCATGTTTTCGCCATCGATGCTGCCATGGCCGCCGGGCTGGAAGCGCAGGGCGTTCCACGCGGACGGCTGCGGCTGGGCGGCGACCTGCACAAAGCACGGCTGCACCGGTGCGGCAGCCGGGTATCAGCGGAAGCGGCCGCGGCGCTGCGCCTGACGTGGGGGGTTTCCCCCGGTGCCGTGGTGGTTCTGTTTCCCGGTGAGGCCCAGGCCGAGATGTGCGCCACGGGCCGCATAGCCCGCTATGACGAATTCGCCTGCCTGGAACACGTCCTCGCCCAGGCGGCGGAGGCCGGAGCCTGTGTGGTGATCCGCCCCCACCCCAAGGACACGCCCGGCAAATACGACCGCTACGCCGCCCCACCCACGGTGGTGGTCAGCACCGACGGCGACAGCCTGCACGCCGTGTTGGCAGCCGATGTTGTGGCCGGCATGGACAGCACCCTGTTCGTAGAGGCCGGCGCGCTTGGCCGGCCAGCGGTCTCCCTCTGGCCGCGCCATCCTCTGCACGGGCCGCTGAACCTGCCGCGGAGAGGGGAAGAGCAGCCGTTCCCGGCAGCGCTCACACCTGCTTGATAAGGACGAGGGCGGCTCCCGGTCAAAGGGCGCCGCCCGGAACGCGAGGGGGCGGCACCAGGTGTCACACCGGATGCTCTTCGATCCCCGCCCAGGGCTTACCATCGAGGTGAATGGCGACCGTGTAATTGAACGGCACGAAGCCATGCCTGATTTCGAACTTGGGGCTGATTGAAGCCGCAATTCCAATGGCATCTTCAGGCGATATATAGAACATTTTTTCTTCTTTGAAATTCACATAAGAGCTTATCGCGTTGAATATGACAATTTTACTTGTATTGCTCTTAGAAATTTTTTCAATGATATTTCTTACATAGTCAATATTTTGCCCAACATTGACATTGAAGATGCCAGACATGACGGTAATATCCGCCACGCAATCGAGATCATCGATATTGGTGTTGGAAAAATTTCCTTGAGGGAAACGCTTCTTTGCTTCCTCGATCAGGCGGGCATTGATATCCACTCCCTGATAAGCTCCACGAAAACCCATGAAATTCAAAAATTTATAGAATTCACCGTTGCCACACCCGAAATCAAGCACGGATACGTCCGATCTCTGCAGATCACCGATAAGAGCGACGATCTCATTGAAGCGATGATACTGTCGCGCTGGCTCACCACACAATATTCTCTCAAAAGGTGACTTGCCTTGATCGATAGCATTATTGTATATTTCATTAATTGATTGATCGATTTCTTTGCTATTCTTATTCATCTAGGCAAACTCCGCTGCATACTTTCGAGATTTTTTGCATTGGACCACTAATATTTTTAAATATCAGTAGGCCCGTTCCCGCCACGCAGGGACGGGGTATGGTCAGGGACGTTCCCACTTCGCGGAAATATATGCAACCACCCCTGCGTTGAAACTGGTCTTATAATCACCACGTTGCGGGGAGTTGATACCCAGGAAATCGAACCGCCGGATTCCTCGGTCGCGCATCCTTTCGAACGATGTGATCAGCCCCAACGTGCCGCCCCCGAAATTCCTGAGTTCCGGATCGCCAGCACCGAAGACATAATACGCGCTCTTGTCGTCGAACAGCGCCAGCATGGCAAAGGCTGGCGCGCCCTCGGCCGTTTCCACGACGATCATCTCGCCGAAACCGCCTTCGATGGCATGCCGGGCTATCGGCACGATGAGCTTGTCATGAGCTTCGGGGCGGGACAGCCCCTGCCGGGCAAACGTCGCCCGATGAAGGCGGTCGAGAAGCGAGACATCATCGGCAACGACCGGTCGATAGCCGTGCTTCCTGGCTCGCCTGTGGTCGTAACAGCGGCTATCCCGCATTCCTTTCAGCAGGCTATCGAGCGGCTCGTCGTTCTTCAGATCGAGGACGCCCGTGTAACACAGGTTCAGCTTGACCAGGCCCAGGTCGGGACGGTGGTAATTGAACCAGGACGCACCCCGCAGGTCGGGAAAGCTCGGATGGAAGCAGAATGTCACCACCGGGTAGACCGCACTCAGACAGGCGTAGGTCTCCTCCAGAAGCTCTGGCAAGACCTTGTGCAGGCGATGGGCCGGCAGAGCCATGAACTCGGAAGACAGCATCGGCCCGATATAAAGAGCCGGCAAGCTCCCGACGGAAACCACACGCTCACCGTCCCGCAGCATGGGAACCGCGGCAACCACCCTTCCTTCGAAGATCACGGCCCAGCGATCCGCCGTGCAGGACAGTGAATCAAAAAAGCGTGTTTCGCAGAAGACCGTCCCCTGCGGGGATGTTCTGACAAACTGATCCCACGCCGCTTCACCCTCTTCCCAGCGGATGACGTCGAAGCGACTCATATAAACAATCTCCGGTTCGAGGTCAAGTGGACGGCACGCTCATTACGAAACATCTGACACGGCTCCATCACCTGAAGATCTCAGGATATTCCCGCAAGACATGGCAAAGATCCCGCATTTCAGGATTGTCGTGGAATATAGATGAACATACGTCCTTCGGCAGGATATCCTGATTATAAATCAGCCACTTTACCTTATGCATGACAGACGGATTCGTCTGGATATGGCTTAAGAAAATCAATTTCCTGAGTTGATGCTTATCAATTTTTGCATTGCCGCCCATCATATGGAAGGTAAGATCGGCCAGCGTCTTCGAAAGCGTCACATCGGCATCGGGCGCCATATCCTCCCAACGGGGTAGGATTCGATAAAACTCCTTGGCAAGCGGATCTTGGCAGGCCCGCTCTATGAACCGCGTTTCGGTGCTCCAGTCCTCATTGATGTTCGGATCCTGACCGTCCAAGAAGTAATGAGCCTCTGCACCCATCACGAAGAATGGAAGCCCCATCTCGATCGACAGGAATGATGCCGTTCCAAGAGCGACGTTCGACGTTGCATAGGCGAAATTTTTCAATATATCATAGAATTCGACACAAAAATTTGGATCGAATATATGCCCAGCGGTGAACACCGGAATCCCGCGGTCCAGGAACGCCTGGGTATTTCCGTTTAGGATATCCTTCCAATAAGCGCAAACGGCGACGGGCTGAAACCTTTCCGGCAAGGCGAGCAGCTTCTCAGCATAGGACGCGACATCGAACTGGGCATGATTATGATGCGTCGAATGGGATGGAAAAGCGATGGTTCCCCTGGCGTCGGGAGATTTCTGAATGCCTTGCATATGGCGATAGTGCGCGTGAACCGACCCGGTGACGAATGCCACCTTGCCTTGTTTTTCGTAATTCTCTTTTGTTTCATCTCTTCCGACAAGAACAGGCGCCTGTCGCGCCAAATATACTGGCAGCGTATCACTATAACTATCAGGGCCATGGTACATCTGAACAACAATTTGCACACTTCTCGGCAGGCCAAGCCAATCGAGAAGATGGCTATCGAGGCCATACCACTTTGACTCTATAGGATGAGGAAGAGAATCAAAATATTTTATTCTTTTGATTGCGTGTTCAAGGCGCATTTTTGTGATCTCGCCCCTTACAAACAACATTTTTCGACCCTGTTTCCATATTTCACTAAAGACCTATTTTTAAGATAACTGCATATCTCTGCCTGATGAATGCAGCAATCATGTATTCGGTACTGCCTGGATAGATACCAAGTTCGTCTCCAGCCGGACGCAAGGTAGACCAGACGAGATCTTATGGGAAGCGGAGAGTCACCAGCACCGGCGATGCCCTGGAAACTGGCGCTCCTTCCACCACCAAGGATGGCTTCAGCAATCTCTCGCGATCTTTTCTACCCCGCCCTCCTGAAACAGGCGGGTCAAGTCCGCTAGTCGGGGCAGGAAGACGGCGATCCCCTCCGGCCAGCCGGGACCGGGCCCGCTCCCCACGACGTGGGTTTCCAGGCCGGCGGCAAGCGCGGCCTGCGCCCCCTGCGGCGAATCTTCCACCGCCAGGGAGCGGGCCGGCGCACAGTCCAGCGCACGGATGGCCGCCAGATACGGGTCGGGAGCGGGTTTGCCGCACATCACGTCCTCGCCCCCCACGACGGTTTCGACAAAGTCCGCCAGCCCCACAGTGCCCAGCCACTCCCAAGCCAGACCCCTGCGATTGGATGTCACCACCGCCACCCGCCATCCTCGCGCCCGTGCCGCTGCCAGCAACGCTTCCGCACCGGCGGCCGGAGCAACACCGGTCAGGTAATGATGTTCGATCTGTTCACGGTAGACGGCGAGCAACTCATCCGGCGGCGACGTCAATCCACGGGTCCGCTTCAGGATACGCACGATCTCCCGCAGCGGTGGACCATTCAGGGCGGCAAACTCTGCGTCCAGGCCGGAATGGCCGTAAACGGCCAGGAACCCGTCGTAAGCCCGGCGCATGATCCCCAGGCTGTCGGCCAGGGTGCCGTCGAGGTCCAGGAACAGCCCCTGTCCCGCCGCGTCCGAAAAGGACGCCGGACCGCTCGATACCGGCCGGCTCAATGGTTGTAACGCCCCGCCGGCAGGCGCGACAGGCGGCGATAATAGCCGCTGGAGGCGACGAAGCCGGCTTGACGGAACAGGGCATGGCTGGCCAGGGTGTTGAACATCATCGGCGCCCGGATTTCCACGCCCGGCAGAACCCGGCGAACCAGATGCAGCACAGCGCGGCCCAGGCCCAAGCCACCGCTGTCGGGGGCGATGAACAGGGAGACCTCGTGGGACGCCTCTCCCCCGTCCTCCCGGCGGTCGAGACGGACCAGTCCGCCGGGACGGTCGCCATGGATGATCATCATCAGCCGCGAGGCGGGATCGGACAGGCGCAGATCAAGCCAGGCCGCCACGCCGCCGGCCACCCGCGACAAGGGCGGCAGCCGGGGGTCTGACAGCCATGCCCCGACCAGGGGCGCGTCCACCGCCTCGACTGGGCGCAGCAACACCGGCTTGCCGTCGCGCGCACACACCGGTGCCAGCACGTTGAGCAGGCGCACGAGGCCCAGCCCATCGCAGACTGAGGACGCGGCCTCCCTCAAGCGGGCGAGCAGGGACGGGCTGGCCGCAAGATCGCGCAGGCGCCGGGCGATCTGCTGGGTGATATCCTCGCGGCCGTGCTCCACCAGCATGACGATGTCCTGTTCGGCCATCTGCCGGGCGAAGAAGCGCATATTCTCGCTGGTCAGGACAGCAATGGTCGGCAGCCCGAAGTAGCAGCGCTCCCACGAGGTGACGGACGCGGCGGCGATGGCGAGATCGGCCCGCGCCATCACCGGGGCGACAGAGCGGCTGTCGGTGTGGATGTTCACCTTCTGCTGCATCCGGGCGGCGCGCCGGAGCAGTTCGGACTGACCGACGGTGTGAGGACCGAGGATGACGTCGATCTCGGCGTCGATCCCTGCCAATTTCAGGGAATCGAGTGCCAGTTCAGTGCTGTTGAACGGGTTGTTGGTGCCTAGGCTGACGAGGATTCGGTCCACCGACCGGTGTTCGGCCCGCCGAGCCGGCGCGGTGGAGCAGACGTTGACGAAGTTGGAGCGCAGCAGGGCGTAACGGGGCCCCAGCAGCAGTCGGCACCCCGACGGCACCAGGCCGGCGTAATGATCGGCAGTACGCCCCAGCGTCGGATCGAGGAGCAGGTCGGCATCGTGGGGCCGGTCTGCAAGGTCGTCGAAAACCAGGATGTGCCGCGCCCAGAGGCGGCAGGCCCGTTCGAACTCGGCGTCCCGTCCGTAATGATCGATCACCAGCAGGTCGCAGCCCTTGGCCCAGCGGGCACCCAGGGCCGCCGGTTCATCCTGAGCCATCACGTCCAGGGGCAGGACATCAAACCCCATGGCCGCGATGTAGGGAACCGTGGCATGGGTGTCCCTGCTGCAGGCAAAGACCACGTCCCATTCCATTTCGGCCAGGACCTCGGCCAGCGCCACGCAACGCAGGACATGGGCCATCCCGATGGCGGGAGAGGCGTCGCAACGGAAACAGACTTTCGGCATGCCGCCTCTTGTCCAGCGTTGTCTCGTCCAGCGTTGGGCCGGGAATTTTGCGCCGCCGCAATGGGGCACTGCCGGGTGGCCAGAAAACCGCATGTATACGGCGGTTGTCAAGAAGGGAAACGCCCGGTTTCAGGACCGTGGTTTCGGTTTGCGGTCTGCGGGGACGGCGTGAGAAGCCTTGAAGGCGGGGGCG
Organism: Azospirillum fermentarium; assembly: GCF_025961205.1. Classification (NCBI taxonomy): domain Bacteria; kingdom Pseudomonadati; phylum Pseudomonadota; class Alphaproteobacteria; order Rhodospirillales; family Azospirillaceae; genus Azospirillum; species Azospirillum fermentarium. The sequence continues at coordinate 90,306 of NZ_JAOQNH010000004.1, read as the reverse complement.
TTTTCTGCGATGCATGCCGTGCCATCCGGTGAGGAGCCGGAGTTCGAAAGCGCGAGGTTTTTGGGTTCATGCGGGACTATCGTCGGGCGTCATCCTATGCGGCCCTGAACGGCAAATCGATCCTGATCACCGGTGGCACGGGGTCGTTCGGGCAGCGCTTCATCGAGAAGATCCTGAGCGAGGCGGCGCCGGCGCGGGTTGTCGTGTTCTCCCGCGACGAGTTCAAGCAGTTCGAGATGCAGCAGAACCTGGCGTTCGGGCGTCATCCGGCGCTGCGCTACTTCATCGGCGACGTGCGCGACGCCGACCGCCTGGACCTGGCGATGCGCGGGATCGACACCGTTGTCCACGCCGCGGCGCTCAAGCATGTGCCGGCAGCCGAATACAACCCCTTCGAATGCATCCGCACCAACGTCCACGGGGCGGAAAACGTGGTGCGGGCGGCCCTGCGGGCCAAGGTTGGCCGGGTTCTGGCCCTGTCCACCGACAAGGCGGTGAACCCGATCAACCTGTACGGGGCCAGCAAGCTGGCTGCGGACAAGATCTTCATCGCCGCCAACCACCTGTCGGGCAACGATGACGTCCGCTTCTCGGTCGTGCGCTACGGCAACGTGATCGGCTCGCGCGGCAGCGTGGTTCCGATGTTCCGCCGCCTCCTGGCCGAAGGGGCCACGGAGTTGCCGGTCACCGACGAACGGATGACGCGCTTCTGGATCACCCTCACCCAGGGGGTGGATTTCGTGGTCGATTGCCTGGCCACCATGAAGGGCTGCGAGATCCTGGTGCCCAAGATCCCCAGCATGCGCATCACCGATCTGGCCCGTGCCATGGCACCCGGCCTGCCCCTGCGCACCATCGGCATCCGCCCGGGCGAGAAGCTCCACGAGGCCCTCATCACCCGTGACGACGCCCGCCTCACCCTGGAGCTGGAAGACCGCTACATCGTCAAGCCCTCCTTCGCCATGTGGGATCCATCCATCGACTACGGCGGAAAGCCCGTGCCCGAGGATTTCCACTACGAAAGCGGCGACAACGCCGAATGGCTCGACGCTGACGGGCTCAACACGCTCTTCGATAAAGGCCACATATGATCGGATGATCGAGAGGGCGGGCGGACGCCTCATCAGGCGTGACGGCGGGCCGTTTCAAGACACCGCTCGGCAGCTGCGGACAACCCCGGGTCGGCGGCGACCATGGCAGCAACGGCCGTCGCTGACGGAACCTCCGGCAGCGGCGGCAAGTGGCCGAACACCGCTTTGAGAAAAACGTAATCTTCGGGAAAATCGAGGGTCCAGCGCAGGCCCGCCTGCTCCGGACGGGGTCCGGGCACATTGACCCGGCGCAGGCCGGGATGGGTGCGCATCCAGGGCGTTACATGCTCGCGCTCATACGGCGCCGTTGCCTCCCGCCCCGCCCGCTCCAGCAGAGCGGCGGGGAAAGCCTCGCAATCCAGACCATGGGGCCAGGTGCGCGGCATGTTGTTGCAGGCATAGTCGGCACGGCCGGCGGCGACCTCGGCGATAACGGCAGCGCAGCTTTCCGGGTCGATGAGCGGGCAATCGCTGGTCACCCGCATCACAAGATCCGCCGCCACCACTTCGGCAGCCTGGCGGTAGCGGCCGAGAACGTCATGCTCCGAACCGCGCACCACCACCGCACCGCAGGCTTCGGCTTCGGCTGCCACCGGGTCGGAGGCGGGAGCATCGGGGACCGCGCAACACACCACATCCACACCACGCACCAGCCGGCAACGCCCGAGCACCTGGGCCAGGGCCGTGCGGTCACCCAGCGGCAACAGCACCTTTCCCGGAAGGCGGGTGGAGGTCATGCGCGCCTGGACGATGATGGCGGTGGTCATGGCGAAAGCCTCTCGTGCGATGGAAGCGGTGGATCGGTAGGCGATGGGATGGACGCTCCCGGCGGCCTCTGATGTGCCAAGGCCGTGATGTCGAAATGCGCTGCAAGGGAGGCGTCTCCGACCGAGGTTACCCTCATCGGGGCGATCACCCCTGCTCAGGGCGTGAGCCCCGCCATCGCGCCCGTCACCGGCGGCGGCCGATGGTCCGGCCTGGAACCCCCTCGATGATCGAACGCTGGGGAACGTCACGCGTGACGGAACTGCCGACCACCACGATGCTGTGATCCCCGATACGGACATCGGTCGCCACCGACGCGCCGATGCCGATGATGGTTCCGGCCCCAACGGTGACGCTGGAGCCCAGCGAGGCACCAGGGGCCACATGGCAGCCGTCACCGATGCAGGTATCGTGGGCGACGATTACGCCGTTATCAATCTGGCAGGCCATCCCGATTTCCACGCGGGTCTCGACCACCGCCCCCGCCTTGATATGGCAGCCCTTCCCAATCCGGGCGGAAGGGGCCACCCAGGCGCGCGGGTGCTGCACCATCAGGGGTTCGATGCCCAGCGTGAGCAGACGCCGGCAATTCTCCAAGCGCTGTTCGCTCGACGTGATGGCAAGCCCGACCCCTGAGACCCCGCTCGCCGCCAGTTGCGGCAGCACTGTATCGGGATACACAGGAAGCTCGTCCTTGACGGCGGAATCGGATGGTCGGTCGGCGATGAAGCCGACCACGTCATAGGCGTCGCCCAGGGACAATGCCTCGCGCATGGTCACCGCACCATTGCCAATTCCCCAGATCAGAACCGGTTTGCGCCCGTTCAGAGCCGGAAAACGCTCGGGCAGAGCCCGCTCCGCAATCGTCCGCGCGGCCAGAAAGCGCCTGACATCGGCTTCACGGACGATCCCCCTGGTTTCCGCCGCCACCACGGCGGGATCGAGCCCATGCTCCGCCGCCAGACGGGCCGCCTTCCGGGTCACCATCTCGCCGGCGCCCCCAGCCGCGACGGCGGCACTGTCGGGGCACGCCGCCAGACGGCTGTCCCGTTCCTGTTCCAGAACGGACAGGTCGTCTCCCAGCAATACCAAGGGCTTACTGACCGCCAGCGAATCGCCCTCGGCCGCCAGGAACACCACCAGCCCGCCCACGTCGGCGGTGATTTCCACTGCCGCCTTCGTGGTCTCCACCTCGGCGATGGCAATGCCCGGCGCCACGCGCTCACCCTCGGCCACCAGCCAGCGCGTGATACGCACGGTGTCGTCGTTCACCCCCAGTTGGGGGACCGTCTGGATATGCATATGCATGAGCCTACGACTTTCCCATCAGATCCCGGATCCCCGCCAACACATCCCCGGCCGCCGGAAGCATCTGGGCTTCCATCTGCCGGGCGCTGGGGATCGGCACGTCCCTGGCGCCAATGCGGGCGACCGGGGCCTTCAGCCGGCCGAAGGCCCGCTCCGTCAAATCCGCCGCCACATGGGCACCCCAGCCACCGACGCGCGGCCCTTCCTCGATCACCAGAACCCGCCCCGACGCCTCTGCCGACACCAGGATATCCTCGATCGGCAAAGGGCGCAGCTGTGCGGGCACCACCACCTCGACCAGGATCTCATCCTCAATCATGGCTTCAGCAGCGACTCTGACCGCCATGGGCACAAGACCGCCGTAGGCAACAAGAGTGACGTCGGGCCGCTCGTCTGGAGCCGCACTCAGGGCCACGCTCGGATAAGGCCGCCGTGGATCGAGGACCCGGCGGTGCAGACCGCCCACCATGTCGCCCTCTTCCAGTTCCACAGGATAAAGGCTCTTGTTTTCGACGAACAGGATCGGCACCCCAGCGTCGAGCGTTGCCCGCTCCAGCAGTGCCCCCGGATCGTGGAGATGAGAAAGTGCCACCATGGTCAGTCCCGGTACCGCCATGAACAGCGCTTCCAGAGACTGGCTGTGGGTCGGTCCATAACCCCGGTAACCGCCCATGGGCACCCTGACCACCAGCGGCAGCGCCGCCAGCCCGAACATCCAGGGGAATTTGGCGGCGTGGTTGATGATCTGGTCCATGGCCAGAGTGACGAAATCACCGAACATGATCTCGGCCACCGGCTTGAAGCCCTGCAGGCTCATGCCAACAGCCACCCCGACCAGACCCGCTTCCGAGATGGGCGTGGTGATAACCTGGCCGGGAAAGGCGGTGGACAACCCCTTGGAGACCTTGAACGCGCCGCCGTAGGGGTCGAGGACATCCTCGCCGATCAGCACCACCTCGGGATCGGCGGCCATCATGCGGTGAAGAGCACCGTTGAGGGATTCGACCACACGCATCAGCCCACCTCCGCCAGTTGGGCAAGAGGCATGGCCTCGACCGCCGCCAGGGTTTCGGCAAGGCGGCCCGCGACTTCGGCATCGACAGCAGCTCGCAGGCCGGGTGGAAGCCCTCTGCCCCAATGCTCCACCGGATCACGGGCACGAAAGGCCGCCACCTCCATGGTCGCGCGGGTGTCGTCCCCCTTCGAGTGGGCGTTCAGGCGGTATGTCTCGACGACTTCCATATGGGGCCGCCCCTCGTTGCGTACCTGCGCCACCAGGGTTCCGAAACGTGCGGTCAGCCCCGTTACATCCCAGCCGTCACTCTCTCCCACGGACAGGCCGAAACACCGCCCCCGGTCCGGGATCGATCCGGCTACCCCCAGCGTAATGGGAGTCGATTGGGCGTAACGGTTGTTTTCGACCACCACCAGCAGGGGCACCGACCACAAGGCGGCCATGTTCAGTGCTTCGTACACGGCCCCCTCGCCGAGGGTTCCATCGCCGATAAAAGCGACCACCACGTTTCCGCGGGCCCTCTTCTTCTCCGCCAGCGCCATGCCGACCACGATGGGCATAAAGCCGCCCTGGATCCCATTGGAATAGAAGTTTCCCCGGTGCAGGTGCTGGCTACCGCCGCGCCCGCCGCACACGCCCCCGGTACGGCCCATAATCTCGGCCAACAAACCCTCGATGTCGCCGGTATGGGCAATGTAATGACCGTGGCAACGGTGGTTGCTGAAGACGCAATCGCCCGGGCCGAGATGGCTAGCCACCGCGATCGCCACTGGCTCTTGGCCTACATAAGTGTGTGTGGTGCCGGAAAGCTTGCCCGCCGAGAAAAGCTCCAGCAGGAGCTCTTCGAAGCGGCGGATCAGGATCATTTTCCGGTATATGTCGACGGCCTCGATCATTCGTGTCCCATTGCCGGCGTTTCCAAGGGGGGCGGTCATTTTCGGAAGCGGATCAAAGCGCCCTCCGGCCCCTTCTGGCAAGGCCCTCGTATAGCGGGATCGGACTTTGTTGCAGCGAGGCAATCTGAACCGTTTCCCCGCGCGTCCTGGGGTCCGTAGCACGGACGGAATTGCGGCGTCCGAGCGTGAATATGCGGTTCAGAACCTGGACCGCCGTGGCGCTTTCGGTGCTCCAGGATCCTTAGTGCAAAATCTCACACTGTTGCCAATGATCGTGTCCAACCGCTAAAAGACATCGACCAGGGCGCGGACATTGTACCGGGATGATTTCTGCCACGCCACTCCAACACCTATGAAACACGGATCGATGTCTCCAGTGACATGATACAGCTCATCATGGCAAACCTGCTATTCTGATGAGGCACAGAACCATTCCTTTATGGGGCGGCACAGCATGAAAACTTCGAAATGAGCGTGTGCAGCTCGTCCATTTTTCTCGGGTATTTTTCGCGCAAACGATGAACGTTTTGGAGCAGGTACCGTATTTTGTCTTTCTGTCAGGGTGTAAGAGGCCTTGAAGGAGGAAGTGTTTTCTGCAATGCATGCCGGGTCTGGGGGCAAGGGCTTCCCGGCGCCGGAGTTTGAAAGCGCGAGGTTTTTGGGTTCATGCGGGACTATCGTCGGGCGTCATCCTATGCGGCCCTGAACGGCAAATCGATCCTGATCACCGGTGGCACGGGGTCGTTCGGGCAGCGCTTCATCGAGAAGATCCTGAGCGAGGCGGCGCCGGCGCGGGTTGTCGTGTTCTCCCGCGATGAGTTCAAGCAGTTCGAGATGCAGCAGAACCTGGCGTTCGGGCGTCATCCGGCGCTGCGCTACTTCATCGGCGACGTGCGCGACGCCGACCGCCTGGACCTGGCGATGCGCGGGATCGACACCGTTGTCCACGCCGCGGCGCTCAAGCATGTGCCGGCAGCCGAATACAACCCCTTCGAATGCATCCGCACCAACGTCCACGGGGCGGAAAACGTGGTGCGGGCGGCCCTGCGGGCCAAGGTTGGCCGGGTTCTGGCCCTGTCCACCGACAAGGCGGTGAACCCGATCAACCTGTACGGGGCCAGCAAGCTGGCCGCGGACAAGATCTTCATCGCCGCCAACCACCTGTCGGGCAACGATGACGTCCGCTTCTCGGTCGTGCGCTACGGCAACGTGATCGGCTCGCGCGGCAGCGTGGTTCCGATGTTCCGTCGCCTCCTGGCCGAAGGGGCCACGGAATTGCCGGTCACCGACGAACGGATGACGCGCTTCTGGATCACCCTCACCCAGGGGGTGGATTTCGTGGTCGATTGCCTAGCCACCATGAAGGGCAGCGAGATCCTGGTGCCCAAGATCCCCAGCATGCGCATCACCGATCTGGCCCGTGCCATGGCACCCGGCCTGCCCCTGCGCACCATCGGCATCCGCCCGGGCGAGAAGCTCCACGAGGCCCTCATCACCCGTGACGACGCCCGCCTCACCCTGGAGCTGGAAGACCGCTACATCGTCAAGCCCTCCTTCGCCATGTGGGATCCATCCATCGACTACGGCGGAAAGCCCGTGCCCGAGGATTTCCACTACGAAAGCGGCGACAATGCCGAATGGCTCGACGCTGACGGGCTCAACACGCTCTTCGATAAAGGCCACATATGACGGACACCCCTCCCATGTCCCGCCGGCTGCCTTACGGCAGGCAGAGCATCGACGAGAGCGACATTGCGGCTGTCACCGCGGTGCTGCGGGGGGATTGGCTGACCGGCGGGCCGGCGGTCGCGTCATTCGAGACGGCCTTTGCCGGCATCACCGGAGCCGCGCATGCCGTGGCCTGCTGCAACGGGACGGCGGCGCTTCACCTGAGCGCCCTTGCCTTGGGGTTGGGGCCCGGCGACCATGTGGTGGTGCCGTCCCTGACCTTTCTTGCGACAGCCAACGCCGCCCGCTATGTCGGAGCCGAGGTGGTGTTCGCCGATTGCGATCCCGAGACCGGGCTGATGCGCCCCCAGGATCTGGAAGCCGCGCTGGCCACCTCTCCCGGACCGGTGAAGGCCGTTTATCCTGTGCATCTGAACGGTCAGACAGCGGACATGGCCGGGATCGCCGCCATTGCCACCGCCCGGGAGCTGGCCGTGGTCGAGGATGCCTGCCATGCCGTCGGCGGTGTAACGGCAACCGGCGATGTGGTGGGAAACTGCCAGCATTCCACCATGGCCGTGTTCTCGCTGCATCCCGTAAAGACCATCACGATGGGAGAGGGTGGCGTTGTCACGACCAACGATCCTGTCTTGGCCCGGCGTGTGGCCCGCCTGCGCAACCATGGTATGACCCGGGATCCCGCGGATTTCACCATGGCGGATCAGGCATGGGATCCGGCAGGCGCCGCCAACCCCTGGTACTACGAGATGCCGGAACCGGGGTTCAATTACCGTGCCTGCGATCTGCAGTGCGCTCTGGGGCTCAGCCAGCTCCAGCGCATTGACCGCTTCATCGCCCGGCGCAGGGAACTGGTCACACTCTACGACCGCCTGCTGGCACCGTTGGCCCCCGTGATCCGGCCGGCCGGCCGGACCGGCGGGCGGCCGGGCTGGCATCTCTATGCCATCCTGATGGATTTCCCCGCGCTGGGAACAGACCGGGCCACGCTGATGCGCCGGCTGGACGCCGAGGGCATCGGTACTCAGGTCCATTACCTGCCGGTGCATCGCCAATCCTATTACCGGCAGCGCTATGGTATGGCCAACTTGCCGGGTGCCGACCGTTATTACGCGCGCTGCCTGTCCCTGCCGCTGTTCCCGGACATGGCGGATGAGGACGCCGAGCGGGTAGCCCATGCCCTGACCCGGATTGTGCGCGGTTGACCATGCCGTATGGCGAAACGTTTTGGATAAGGGAAGACCGTTGCTGATGAATACCATCACCATTGCCGGCCGCTCCATCGGCCCCGGCTTTTCCCCCTACATGATCGCCGAGCTGTCGGCCAACCACGGCGGCGACCTGGAGCGGGCCAAACGGATCATCGATCTGTCGGCCAAGGCCGGCGCCGATGCCGTCAAGTTCCAGGTCTATACCGCCGATTCCCTGACGCTCGACGCCAACCGCCCCGACTTCCACATCGAAGGAGGGTTGTGGGACGGCGAACGGCTTTATGACCTGTATGCCCGCGCCGCCACGCCGTACGAATGGTTTCCCACGCTGTTCGCCCATGCGCGTGCCCAGGGGATCACTCCCTTCGCCTCGGTGTTCGACATTGCCGGAATCGCGCTGATGGAGATGCTGGAGGCCCCGGCCTACAAGATCGCATCGTTCGAGGCCGTGGATCTGGAACTGGTCGCCGCCTGTGCCGCCACCGGCAAACCAACCATCATTTCCACCGGCCTGTGTGCGGTGGAGGACATTGCGGACGCCGTGGAGGCCTTCCGCAAAGCCGGTGGCCGCGATCTGATTTTGTTGCGATGCAACAGCAGCTACCCGGCCGACCCGTCGGAAGCCAATTTGGCGGCGATCCCCGACATGGCGGCGCGTTTCGGTGTTCCGGTCGGTTATTCGGACCACACGCTCGACGCCATCCAAGCAGTCTGCGCCGTTGCCTTGGGGGCTTGTGTCGTTGAGAAGCATGTCATTGATACCCGGGAGCCGGCGACCGCGGATTCAGCGTTCTCGTCTACGGAAGAGCAGTTTGTCGAACTGGTACGCAGTTGTCGCGCAGCCTTTCTGGCTCGTGGGCGGATCACATATGGGCCCGACGCTGGCGAGATGAAATCTCTGGCGTTCCGCCGCTCGCTCTATGCCAGCCAGCCCATTGGCTGCGGCGAGGTCTTCAGCCGTGACAACATCCGTTCGGTACGGCCGGGGCATGGGCTGCCGCCCAAGGCCCTGCCGACGGTTCTCGGGCGTCATGCCACGCGCGATATCGCCGCGGGCGAGCCTCTGTCGTGGGATATGGTGGGGTGAACGGGCCAGCGATCTTTCGTCGCCTGGTTCCAGTGGCTAACCGATAGGTGTGGTGCTGCGGCTGCTGGCGCTGGATGGCCCGGAGGCCCGCAACCTCGCCGACCATCTGCCGCCAGGCCCGCTGGATCTGCTGGTGTCCCTGTCCTGGCCTTGTCTGGTCAGCGATGGGGTCTTGTCGCGCTTCGCACTGGTGGATCAACCTGAATCGTGTGGTACCCGCCGGCTTACGCAGGGGCGCAATCGGCATAGCTGTATGCTCTTCTGGCCCGGCTCTGCGGGACGGAACTGCGCTGATCCGGGGGAGAACCGCGTCCCCTGCGCCTGCATAAACGGGATGTTTCCATGAAAACTCCATCCCTTCTGCGGACGGCCCGGCAGCAGGTTGCCCTTCAGCCCGCCGATGCCGCCGCCTGGACCGCCCTGGCCCTCGCGGAATGCCGGTGCGGGGATGCCGCCCGCGGCCTTGAAACCGCGGAACGGACTCTGATGCTGTTCCCGGGTCTGGCCGACGCCATCCTGGCCCGAGCGTTTGCCCTGCTGCGGCTGGGGCGGGTGGAGGCGGCGGAAGCCGCCCTGTTGCGGGTGTTGTCCCAGGCCCCCCTTTATCCCCTGGCCCTGCTGCGGCTGGCGGAAATACGACTGGAGCGGGGACGGCTGGACGAAGCGTTCGTGGCCCTGTCCCAACTGTTGGCCCATCTGCCCCCGGCCTTGGCTGCCGAGACGCATACCTTGCTGGGACAGGCTCTGACCGCAGCCGGGTTGACCACGGGGGCGCGGCAGGCTCTGGAAACCGCCCTCGCTCTCGATCCGGCACGGTTCGAGGCCGGGCGGCGTCTGATGGCGCTTCATTTCGAAGCCGGGCGTTTCGACGAGGGGATACGGGCCTATCAAACGGTGCTCTCATCCGATCCCGAGCCGCTGCGGGCCGGGTCCATCCTCCTCTATTCCCTGAATTTCGATCCACGGGTGGACGACGCCACTCTGGTCCGGTTGCACCGGGAATGGGCCGGTGGACTGCCGGCTGCCCGCTTGCCGGCAGCGCCGCAGAGGGAAAGCGGCGAACCGTTGCGCGTGGGCTTCATGGGGGCCCGCATCGGCCGGCATCCCGTCGGGTACTTCCTGGAACCCTTTCTTGCCCATCGGCGCCAGACCACGGCCATACTGTATGATGACGCCCGGATCCCGGACGATTTGACTGTCCGTCTGCGCGGGATGGCCGATGGCTGGCGTGCCACCGCCGGCTTTTCGGATGAGGCCGTGTGGGAGATGGCACGTGCCGACAGGCTGGACATCCTGGTGGATGTGTCCGGTCATTCGGGGGGAAACCGCCTGCCGGTGCTGGCGCGCCGTGCCGCCCCGGTTCAGGTCTCATGGCTCGATTATTTTGCGACCACTGCCGTCCCAGCCGTGGACTATGCCCTGTTCGATGCGGTCAGTGTGCCACCGGGGGCGGAGGTGTTTTTTACCGAAAAGATCGTTCGGCTGCCGGATTGCCGTTTTTGTTATGTGCCCCCGGATTATGCCCCTGCAGTTGCCTCACTTCCGGCAGAGGCCAATGGGTTCGTGACGTTCGGCAGCTTCAACAAGCTGGAGAAGCTGACGCCCACGGTGGTTGCTCTTTGGTCGCGGGTGCTGTGCAGCATTCCCGATGCCCGTCTGGTGCTGAAATGGCGCACCCTCGCCGATCTGTCGGAACAGGCGGAGGTCCGCCGCCGTTTTGCCGTCCATGGCATCGGTTCTGACCGGGTGCTGCTGCGGGGCCATTCGCCCCATCCCGCCATGCTCGCCGATTATGGTCAGATCGACATCGCCCTTGATCCGTTCCCTTACAACGGTGGCTTGACCAGTTGCGAGGCTTTGTGGATGGGCGTTCCCGTGGTTACCCTTGCCGGGCGGCGGCCGGTTTCCCGGCAGACCATGGGCTTTCTGGTAACCCTTGGTCTTTCCGATCTGAGTACCGGCGATGAGGATCGGTTTGTGACTGCAGCGCTTGCGCTTGCCGGGGACCGATACCGGTTGTCCAATCTTCGCCGGACTTTGCGTGCCCGTATGCTGGCATCTCCCTTGTGTGATGGGGAACGTTTCGCAGGCCGCCTGGAATGGGCATTCACCTATATGGCCGCGCGGTTCCGCGAGGGTCGTGAACCCCAGGCGTTTGCCGTGCCGGGGGCCTGAGGGTTGGAGTCTTGTCGCTCCCCCCAGCCGGGTTGAATGTGATGCGAATGGATGAAAAAAACGCCGCAACCCTTTGAAGTGGTTGCGGCGTTCTTTGGAGTCTTGTCTTGCTTCAAAAACCGGGAAAATGGTTACCGGCACAGCTCGGCAAACTTCCGTTCGGGAATGGGCGGGGGAGACGGATGGAGGATCAAACCGTGCTCTTCCACATCCACTTTCGCCTCTGGATAGACGGCGAGCGAGAGCTGCAAAGCTTCGATAAACCGCTTGCGGAAATCGCGCAGCCGGCTGTACCCGGCACCGAACTGTTCAAAAACCGCGGGCCAAGTAATCGTAGTGGTCCGTGTCAGGCTGTGCAGCCGGTAAGCCAGCCAGATATAGATATCGATGCTTGAACTGTTGTTCTGGATATGGCGAAGCGCGGGCTCCCAGATGGGGACCGGATGAGCCTTCAATTCGCGGAAAAAGGCTTCGGACAAGAGAACGCGGTCTTCCCACAAGGTTCCCTGTTGCGGATCCGAGCCTGAATACAGATGGATACCGCCTTTGACGATGGAATCCTTTTCGAACCCGACACCGTTTTCCTCGTCCCATGCGAAGGTCAAGTTGCAGGCGGCGATGCGGCACGATTGCTCCCGGATATCCCGGTATGTTTGCCCTCCGATGGACAAACCCATGCGGTCCAGCCATTCGTGCATGCTGCGGCCCAGTTCCACCTCGCGGCTGTCCGTTTGAATGGCGCGTGTCTGCAAATAAAGCAGGATCATCCGCGCCCGGCTGCCGTAAGGAACCCCATAAAGGCGGAAACCCCCGCCGCGAAGCGGAAGACGGCCAGGTTCGATCAGCAAGCGAATGCGATGACCACGCCGTTCCCATGCTTGTTCGTCGGGAAGACGGCGATGAGGAAGAGCGGTCAGCGCAAAGCCGGAATAGGTGATGCCAAGATCCTGCCGTTCCTCTTCCATGATGGCGGCGGCAACATCGACTATCGACCGTTCGGTGGGTGTGCCCTGCAGTGATTTGGCCTGCTCACGCCCAACCTGGGTAATCAGCTGATGTATCTTTCCCATAGGCCCAGGCCCTGCCGTATTTCCTTAGCAGGGCCGATGTACCATGCCCTCATTCTCTGGGCAACTTGGAGTCTTGTCGCGGACACTATTTGCGGATTATTAGTTACTATTATTTGTTTGAGCGACAAGACTCCAGTGGAAAACCGCGAGTCGCGCGACAAGAGTCCAGACTCCCTGCGACAACACTCCAGGCGGTGTTTTTGTCAGCGGCCCGAATCAGCGATTCGGGCGCGACAACACTCCTGGGGATAAAAACAAGAAGTAGCCGCGTTTCTTTGCTATCGCGACAAGACTCCTGGGGATAAAAATGCCCCTGATGCGAATCGGGATTGCCGTGGCCTGCAGCGCTTCTTGCTGCTGTCAATGAAACAAAGACGGAAGCCGGCTGAATTTTTCAGGTCCATGCCCCCGAGTCGGGCGCGACAAAGCTCCAACACCTTCCCTTCTACCTGAATCACGCTGGGAAGGGGGAGCGACAAGACTCCAACCCCTGAGAACAGTCTAGGAGACAGGGGACAGGGAGGGAGCGGCCGCTTCCATCTTCAAGCGCAGCCCGGCCCGCAGGCGGGCCAGCCCCATGCGGTCGTTACAGAGTTCCGCGGCGGCCCGTGTCATGGTGCAGACATCCGCGGCACTCAGACGATCCAGCCCCAGCAGGGCGTTGACGGGATGTGCCAGGGCGCCGGGCCGGGCCGTGGTAACGGTGGCGATACCCATCCAGGCCGCATCGGCGGTGAAATCCACCGGATCGTCTCCAGGAGCCAGCCGGATATCCATCATGGACCACCGGATCAGCCTGCTGGCCCGGTCTTGAGGAAAATCCCTTTCGTCGATCCACAACACATCCGGCAAGGCCGCCGCCGCTGTTCGGCGCTCGGTGTCATCTAGACTGGCGGCAAGGCCGATGGTGGTGCGTTGCCCCATGGTTGTTGGGGGCGGTGCGACCCGAGGGGCGTCGGCGGGAGGAATCCAGCCTTTTGGTGGTGCTGCGATTGAAAAGGCCGCGGTCGGCAGCCCGTCGCACCAGCGGTGCCACATGACGCGGAGGGCGGCTTCGAAGCGGCGCGTGAAGCGGTTTGTATCGCACAGGGGCGATGCGGCCATACGGTGTCGCAGGCCGTGGCGAATGGCGTCGAGAGCCTGGATGTCGGCGGCGATCTGGGCACCGCGTTCGATGAAGTCGGGCTGGTCATGGGCGACGAAGGAGCCGAGGCCGATGCCGCGCATGAGGGATGCGCCGACGCGGGCGGCGTGGCGGTCACCGCACAGGGTGAGGACGGGCACACCCATCCACAGGGCCTCGCAGGTGGTGGTCGTGCCGTTGTAGGGGAAGGGATCGAGGGCGATGTCGAGGCGGTTGTAGAGGCCGAGATGCTCGGCGGTGCCGCTGGTCCAGGGGATGAGGTCGAGGCGCTCGGGTGCGATGCCGGCGGCGGCGAAGCGGGCGGTCACCCGGTTGCGGACGCCGGCATCGGCCAGGGGGCGGCTTTTGAGGATCAGGCGGCTGCCGGGGACGCGGGCCATCAGGGCGGCCCAGAGGGCGATGGTCGCCGGGTTGGTCTTGAGCAGGTTGTTGAAGGATCCGAAGGTGACGAAGCCGTTGCGCTGCGCCGGAAGCGGCCCGACGGGCGAGGCGTCGGCGGGGGGCTGGTAGCACAGGAAGGAAGGGTCGAGGCGGACGAGGGCCTCGCAGGCGTGGGCGTCGGCGGTGCCCTCGGGGTCGGTGATGCTGTCGACGATGCGGTAGTCGATGGCGGGGACGCCGGTGGTGGCGGGGTATCCCAGCCATGTGGCCTGGACCGGTGCCGGCTTGCGGGCGAACAGGGGCAGGCGGTTGTGGGCGGAATGGCCGGCGAGGTCGATGAGGATGTCCACGCCGTCGGCGCGGATCAGGGCGTCGGCCTGCTCGTCGGACAGGCCGCGGATCGGGCGCCAGAGATCGACCAGGGTTTGGATGCGGGCGGTGACGGCATCGGGGCTGGGGGTTTCGGAATAGGCGTGGATGCGGAACCGCGAGCGGTCGTGGGCCGCCAGCAGCGGCGCCATGAATTCCGCCGCCACATGCTGGCGGAAATCCCCCGAAACATAACCGATCACCAGACGACGCTCAGGATCCCGGCTGTTGGCGTGCGGCGCCGGCGCCGGCGGCGGCAGGGCGGCTGCATAGTCAAGGTGCAGCCGCGCTACGCTGTGCGCGTCCATCTCGTTGAGATAAACGGCGAAGCCACGCAGGTTTTGTTCCGCCGCGGTAAAGCCGATCTGGATGGCGCGGCGGTAATGGGTCATGGCCTCCTGGTCTTCTCCGATGGTCGCGAGAGCCGAGGCCATGTTGCAGTGGCTTTCACCAAAGCTTGGGTCGAGAGCCATTGCCCGCCGATAGACCGGTATCGCCGTCCACGGTTCGCCGATCATTTGCCGGATGTTGGCGGCATTGATATAGGGGCTGACGTAGGTGGGCTGCACCTGGGATGCCCGGCGGTAACCGGTCAATGCTGCGTGCTGGTGGTGGCGGCGCTGGACGGCGTTGGCCCATCCGTTCAGTGATCGCGGGTCCGCCGGTGCCAAGGCCAGCGCCCGGCGGTAGGCTGCTTCCGCCAGAACCATTTCCCCCCGGTCGTACAGCGCGCCTCCCCATCCCCGCCACAAGGTGACATTGCGGGGATGGTGGTGCAGGGCGGTGGGGCAGAATGCCATCAGGGCGCCCGGATCGCCGATCTGCTCCAGAATGGCACCAAGCGCCTCGGACGTTTTCTCATCGCCGGGATCAAGAACCACGTTGCGGCCGAGATGGCGGGCGGCATTTTTCCGGTCCCTCCGCACCATTGCCAGCATGCTCAGCAGTTCATAGGGTGCCGTCAGCACCGGATCGAGGGCCAGAGCCCGCCGGGCGTGGCCGGCGGCCTCCTCCCCCTGCCCCAGACCGGCCAGGAGCTGGGCGTGGTTGGCATGGGCCGGTGCGTGATCCGGCTGATGGCTCAGAGCCTGACGGAACAGGGTAAGCGCCTCGCCGGTCCGATTCTGGACCATGCGGAGGGCCGCCAGGGTGGCAAGCGGGATGCCGGCGGCGGAATTGCGGGCCAAGGCGGCGGCGCACAGGGTTTCGGCGTCGGCCAGCCGGCCCAAGCGGATCAGGGCGACGGCCTGTTCCCGGTCAAACGGCGTATCGGGCTGGGTCATAAGAGGTTTCTATACCGCGCCGGGGATGGGGGGCATTCAAATAAAGAAAGGATTTGTGGCTTCTCAAGCGGGTGACGGCAACGCTTTTTCCTTGAAAACACCCGGTGGTCTGGGCTGATTTATCGCTCCGCCCGTGGCCGGCGCGGTGCTCTCTTTGTGCAGTGGAAAAGGCATGTGCGCGATGACGTCCTCCCGAAAGATCATTCCGGTTCTGATGTCGGGCGGTTCCGGTTCCCGGCTGTGGCCGATGTCGCGGGAACTGTACCCCAAGCAGCTTCTCAGCCTGTGCTCGGACAAATCCATGCTCCAGGACACGGCTCTGCGCGTCACCGATGATGGACGTTTCGCCGCCCCGCTGGTGGTCTGCAACCAGGAGCACCGCTTCATCATCGCCGAACAGCTCCGCCAGATCGGCTGTACGCCCGCCGCCATCGTTCTGGAGCCGGTGGGCCGCAACACCGCCGCCGCCTGTGCCGTGGCGGCGCTGAAGGTGGCGGAAACCGACCCCGATGCGCTGATTCTGATCCTGCCGGCGGATCATATGGTGCTGGACACCCCGGCCTTCCTGGAGGCGGTGGACAAGGCCGCGGCAGCAGCCGAATCGGGCTATCTGGTGACCTTCGGCATCCAGCCGACCGGGCCTGAGACAGGGTACGGCTACATCCGCCGCGGTACGGCGCTGGCGCGTCCCGGCGGTGCGTACCGCGTTGCCGAATTCGTGGAAAAGCCCAGCCGCGACGTCGCCCAGCAGTATGTGGACGGCGGCGAGCATTTCTGGAACAGCGGCATGTTCCTGTTCCCGGTCGCCAAGC
Organism: Azospirillum fermentarium; assembly: GCF_025961205.1. NCBI lineage: Bacteria > Pseudomonadati > Pseudomonadota > Alphaproteobacteria > Rhodospirillales > Azospirillaceae > Azospirillum > Azospirillum fermentarium. Next base: position 74,013 of record NZ_JAOQNH010000004.1, on the reverse strand, counting down.
TGCTGAGCGAGATGGAGCGTTACGAGCCCGCGGTTCTGGAAGCCTGCCGTCAGGCGCTGGCCGTCGGCGCGTCGGATCTGGACTTCCTGCGCCTGGACCCCGCCGCCTTCTCTTCGGCGCCGTCCACCTCCATCGACTACGCGGTGATGGAACGCACCGACGCCGCCGTGGTGGTGCCGGCCGACCTGGGCTGGACCGATGTCGGCGCATGGTCGGCCCTGTGGGATGTCGGGGCCAAGGACGGCGAGGGGAACGTCACCGTCGGCGACGTGGTGATGCACGAGGCCGGCAATTGCTACGTCCGTTCCGAACAGCACCTGACCGCCGTGGTCGGGCTGGACGACGTGGTCGTGGTGGTCACCGACGACGCGGTGCTGGTCGCCGACCGCAACAAGGTCCAGAACGTCAAGGCCGTGGTCGAACGGCTGAAGAAGGAGGGCCGCAGTGAGCCGGTGAGCCACCGCAAGGTGCACCGCCCCTGGGGGTCGTACCAGTCCATCCACGCCGGCGACCGGTTCCAGGTGAAATGCCTGACCGTGGCACCGGGCCGCCAATTGTCGTTGCAGAAGCACTATCACCGTGCCGAGCACTGGGTGGTGGTGTCGGGAACCGCCCTGGTCACCCGCGGCGAGGATCAGGTGATGGTCTATGAGAACCAGTCCATCTACATCCCCATGGGCACGGTCCACCGGCTGGAAAACCCCGGCAAGGTTCCGCTGAACCTGATCGAGGTGCAGTCCGGGTCTTATCTGGGCGAAGACGATATCGTCCGGCTGGAAGACGTGTACGGGCGCAACTGACGCCCCCACGGATCGGAGGATAGGATGCAGGCCGCCGCCGTCCGCACAAGGACGGCGGCGGCCTGTGCCGTTTTTCCTTCCCTTGGTTGAATGGAACGGGGAAAGGGCGGTACTGTCTCCCACCCGTCCCCCGGGGCGATGGGGGATGACCGTCACCTTTTGCCGGAGCAGCGCCGGAATGGATCTCGACGCCTATTTCTCCCAGGAAATGACCGACCACGCCGAAACGGCGGCCCGCACGGCCGCGGCGCTGAAGGAGCCGTTCGTCCGGCTCGCGTCGGTCTGTGCCGCCGCGGTGCGGGCGGGAAACAAGATCATGCTGTTCGGCAACGGCGGCAGTGCGTCGGATGCTCAGCATCTGGCCACCGAACTGACGGTGCGCTACGTCAAGGACCGGGCGCCCATCGCCGCCATTGCGCTCAACACCGACACGTCGGCTCTGACCGCCATCGGCAACGACCTGGGCTTCGACCACCTGTTCTCGCGTCAGGTCCAGGCCCTGGGCCGTCCCGGCGACGTGGTGATCGGCATCACCACGTCGGGCAACAGCCCGAACGTGCTGCTGGCGCTGGAAATGGCCCGCTCGATGGGAATCGTGCCGGCGGCCCTGTCGGGGCGGGATGGCGGGCGGCTGGTGGGGCTGGCCGATCCGCTGGTGGTGGTCCCCAGCACCGTCACCGCCCGCATCCAGGAAATGCACATCACCCTGGGGCACATGCTGTGCGGCGCCCTGGAACGGGAATTGGGGCTGGTCGGATGATGCCCGTGGGGTGGGGGCGGCCTATGGGCCGCCGCCGTCCCGCCGCAGCAGGCCGGGTGTGGGCGTGGACGCCAGAATGGCCCGTGCCAGTGCCCGCACTCCGCCGGGGAAATGCACCGACCCGCGGCGGAACAGCTTCAGGTACAGCGCGCAGAGCACCGTCGTCACCGTCAGAAACGGCCCGTGCGGCAGTGCCATGACGTCGGCGGGATCGGCCCCGAACATCCGCCGCAGGGGGAAATAGCGCATGGGGCCGCGGATGACCCAGTGGCGCATCACGGCCCGCCGCAGCCGTTCGGGGTCGGTGCCGTTCAGCAGCTCGTCCCGCAGCCCCCGCCAGTAATAGGGCGGCTCCGCCCCCTCCCCCACCACAAGGGCGAACAGGTCGCGGATGAAGGCGTCCACCGCCGGCGGCGTGCGGTGGACCTGGGCACGGGCCAGCAGCAGGTGCATCAGTGCCGCCCGTCCGTGGAAATCCAGCCTTACGGTGGCGACGGCCGTTTCCGCTTCCTCCCGGTGTTCGGGGGGCAGGTGGCGGCGGGCGAACAGCCGCAGGTTGGCGCGGTAGGCGTCTTCGGTCAGGCGGATGTGCGGCTTGCGCAGCCGGCCCAGCAGCGGCCCCAGCAGCGGCCATGTGGGGCGCAGCAGGTGTTCGTGGATATGCCCGTCCCCCGGCGCCCACTGGCACCCCAGGGTGCGGAAGCGCGATCCCAGCGACTGGGTGAAGGCGTGGGGGTTGAGCCGGCCGGGAATGCCCCACAGACGCGATGCACGGGCGCCGTGTTCGATATCCTCCCACTCCATCCAGCCGCGTTCGGCGTTCTGGGGGCACAGCCGCCACACCGTCCGCTTGGCCATGTAGAGGCTGCCGATCACGTAATCCTCGCCCGTATGAACGGCGGCGTGGCCGTAGGCCTGCTGGTAGCGCTCCTCCCCGAACACCAGAGGCTGGGCATGGGTGCCGGCATCGCCCGGCAGCACTTCGAACAGGCCGAGCGACCGCCACGTCAGGGTTTCGATATCGGCATAGCGCTGGCCGGTCAGGTTGGCGCGGTCGTAGAAATAGAGCCCCTGGAACCCGGTGATGGGGTAATCGTCGCCGAACGCCCGCACCGCGGCCATGAAGGTCAGGGGCAGGATCACCCGGTCGTGCAGCAGGCACAGGTTTCCGTGGGACGCCGCTTCGGCCAGCCGGTTCTTCTTGTCGCCCAGGCGCAGCGGCGTGGGCGGCAGGTCTTCGCCGATCACCCGCACCCGGTCACGGTAAAGGAAATTCGCCCCCGGACGGCCGCACAGGATGATCTCCAGCCGTGGCACCCCCAGGTCCAGAATCCGCCCGACGCAGGCGTTGAGCGCCGAGGCGTCCCCCGGCCCGCAGGGGATGCCGAAGGTCCAGCCCTCCAGCCCGGCGTCGGGTGCGATGGCGGCGGGAGCGGACTTGCGGTAGGTCCGCACCGTCATGCCGGCCACCGTCTCCTCCCCCTCCAGGGTCAGGGAGGGGGTGTAGTAGCGCCGCTCGAAGGGGTGGATGCCCCCCGGCTCCTCCACCACCGTCAACCGGCCCCCGACGGGCGCGCGGTGGAACACGTCCCAGGCGATCAGCGGCCCCATGCGGGTGTCGGTGCCGAGGCCGACCAGCGCCACGGCGGGGCTTTCGCCGGCATGGAAAAACCGGGTGGTGGCGTCCACCGCCGTTGCCCTTCCCTTCTCCTCCCCGCCTTGGCGGAAGGTCAGCGTCCGCTCCACTCCCGATGCCGCCAGCCGGCGGACGAGCGCCGGGTCCAGCACGGCCACCGGCGGGGCGGTCAGCCGGGGCATGGTGCGGCGGTCGTGGCGGAAGCGGATGATCCGCATGGCGGTCACCACAGCCCCAGCGGGCGCAGAACCCAGTCGATGGCCCGCTGGCGCAGGAACCGCCCGAACCGGGTGGGGCGGGCCAGCAGCGGCGGACGCACGGCGGAATATTCACTGAACAGGATGCTGTCCCCGACGATCTGGTTGGCGAAGGACCGCAGCTCGGCGAAGCTGCGGTGGGGATGGCTCAGGTACAGCCGGGGCCGCAACGCTTCCGCCAGGGCCGGCATCTGTGCCGGGGGGGCGGGGACCACCACCGCCATGGACCATCCCCCCGCCAGCATCGCCGCCGCCCGCTCGGGCAGGGCATCCAAGGGGCCGGCGTAGAGCACCGCCGGAGCGTCGGGAATGGTCCCGTCCGGCCCGCCGGTCATGGGCATGGCCGCCGCGTCCGCCGGCAGGGCGTCGAGATAGGCCGGGGTGAGAACGGTGAGGTCCGGCAACGGCGGCTCGACCGCCAGCCGTGCCGCCAGCCGCCCGGCCAGGGTGCCGTCGGCGGCCAGGGCGTTGTCGTCCACGAAATGGAACCGCAGGGTCATGGCGTGTCCCCATCCTGCAAATCGGTCAAGGGGGTGGCGGCCTTCAGGTCGGCCAGCAGTTCGGCCCATGTGCCGTGATGAACGATGGCATCCCGCCCCAGAAGCCGCAGCCAGACGGCGAACAGCTGCCGTCCCGCCGCCGTCCACGGGGTGTCGGGGACCAGGGCATCGCCGGGCTCGCCGAACAGCCGCCCGTGGGCGCACAGCCCGGCCAGATGGCGCAGGGCCAGCGTCTCGCGCACCGCGCCGGTGAAGGCATCGCCGTCGGCGTCTGCCGCCATGGACAGCAGTCTGGCCTTGCGGAACGGCGGCAGCGGCACCCGCAGCACCGTGGCGAACCAGGCGTCGAGAAAGGCCGACAGCGCCGCCCGGTCCCGGCGCAGGGGCGTGCGGTCCAGGATCAGCAGCGCCAGGAACAGATGCCCGCGGGCGGTCGGTGGGGTGGTGGCGACGGCGTGGCGCACCGCATCGCGGAACGGGGCTTCCACATGGGCGTCGATGACGCGGTAGAGGCCCCGGCGGTGTTCGCCGGCGGTGACCGGCAGCACCGGCTTGCGCCCCCGCGGCAGGGTGGGCAACCAGCCCAGGGACACCCCCCGCCGCACCGTGCCGGTGCCGGCCCGGTCCCGTTCGTCCCGTGTGCCGGCGCGGGCGGGGTCGGGATAGAGGGTCTGGGCGAAGCCGCGGGCGGCCAGCCGGCTGGGAATCCCGGCGGCGGCCAGCCGCAGCCCGTGCTCCACATCCGCCCCGTCGTCCCAGTCCGGGGCCTGCCAGGAAGACGCCCCCGGATCGTGGGCGGGGTAACGGCGCCACAGGGCGGTCTTGCACAGGCGGATGCCGGTCAGGTGCTGGCTTTCCCGGTAATCGCCCGCGTGGGCCGGGCGGGCGGTGAAGGGGCCGAACCGGTGGATCAGGGGCCGGACCCGCGCTTCGCCGTCATCGGTGGGCGGGTCGGCCAGCAGCGGGCCGGGAAGCCGCCAGTCCAGGGTCTGGGCGTCGCCGTGACGCTGCGCGTGCAACCCGGCACGGTCCAGCACGCTCAGGGTCTGGAAGCCCAGCAGCCCGAAGCCGTCGCCGTGGGCCGCCATCAGGGCATGGAAATTGAGCGGCAGGATGTGGCGGCTGTCCAAAAGGCACAAGTTCGGCTGTCCGGCGGCGGCGGCCAGGGCATCGCGCACGGCGGCGGCATCGCCCGCCGCCGTCACGGACCGGGCCGGACCGGGAGGAAGGCCGTCCGGCAACGGTCCGGCCACCAGGATCTCTCCGTCCGCCCCGGCCAGGGCGCGCAGCCGGGCCAGGCACAGGCGCAGGACATGGGGGGGATCGTGCGGGACCGGGCGCACGGCGAAGCTCCACCCCGTCAGCCCGGCGGCGGTTTCCACCAGACAGGGCGCGGTCTTCTCGTAATGGCGGTGGATGCCGTCGCGGCCCAGGGGCTGCAGGGACGTGGTGTAATAGGGGCGGTCGAGCAGCGACGGGACGCCGTCATCCTCCACCACCGTGAACCGGGTGCCCACGGGGCTGGCGTGAACGATGTCCCACACCAGCGGCAGGGCCAGCCGGGAATCGCCGTGCAGATGGGCCAGCACCACGGGGCCGCCGGTGAGGGGCAGGGTCAGGCGGGTGGCGCCGTGAACGGGGACGGCACGGGCGGCATGGCCGGTGGGCGGCGGGCGGAAGCTGACGGCGGTGACGGTGCCGTCTCCCCGATCGGCATCCCAACCGGATGAGAGCGGTGCCGCCGGAACCGGGTGCGGGTGGGCCAGCCGCCGCCGGTCGGGGCGGAGTTGGATGTAGGTCATGGTCATCGGTCAAGCACGGCCCGTGCCGGAATCGTCCTCGGTCCCCTCTCCCGCCATCACCCGCGCGTTGAGGTGGCGGTAGGCGGCGATGCGGCGGAACCGCTCCAGGTCCGGGACGCCGGGCGTCAGCGCCAGGGCGCGGACGAAGGCTGCCGCCGCTCCACCGTGCTTCCGCTGCCGGAACCGCACATGGCCCAGGCCGGTCCACAGGATGGGGGCGCCGGGATCCAGTGCCAGGGCGCTGCCCACATGGCGTTCCGCTTCGGCGGTGCGGTCGAGCAGGAACAGGGTATCGGCCAGACAGCGGCGGTAATCGATGGTCTGTGGCTCCAGCCGGATGGAACGGGCCTGCGCCGGCAGCGCCTGCTCCCCGTTTTGCCGATGGAAGCGGACCAGCCCCAGATCGGCCCACAGCCCGGCCCCGCCGGGGTCCAGGGCCAGGGCGTGGGTCAGGTGGCGCTCGGCGTCCGCCATGCGGTCCAGCCGGAACAGGCTGTCGGCCAGCCGGCGCCGGTGCTCACCATGATCCGGGGCCAGCCGGACGGCATGGGCGAAGGCGGCGGCGGCGGCCCTGTGGTCCCCCATGGCGGCCCCGGTGTCTCCCAAATAGCGGTGGGGGGCCGGGTCGTCGGGAGCGGCGGCGGCGGCCTGACGGAAAGCCCCCTCCGCCACCACGAAGAATCCCAGGCGGAAGGCCGCGTGCCCGGTGCGGATCCACAGCCCGCCATCCATGCCGCCCGTATTCCCGCCCTGGGACAAGGCCGCTGCGGCCAGCCGCTCCAGGGCGTCCGCCGCCGCCCTATGACCGGGATCCTGATCCAGGGCCTGAAGCTGGCCCGCTATGCCCATGCCGGTCCGTCCGGCCCGCGCCCAGGCCACCCCCATGCGGTGGTTGGCCGTCGGCAGGGCGGCGGGATCGGTCTGGAAGGCCCGGCGGCGCCATGCCCCGCCCTCTTCGGCCCGCCCCAGATCGCGCAGCGCCTGCCCGAAGACATAGAGCGTGCCGGCCTGCGCCGGTTCCAGCGCCACGATGCGGCGGAACAGGGCTGCCGCACCCGCCGGATCGTGGCGGGCGAGCGCGTCCTCGGCCCGTTCGAGCAGCCGCAGGGCGGGGGATGGGGTGGTGGTGAGCATGGGGCGGATCAACGGGGGGACGCTTGACAAGGGAAGGACAATCGCCCGACAGTGCCGCCCTTTGCAACCCATGGGAGATCCGCCGTGCGCGCGGATAGGCCGCCGATCCGTTTCTGCATCGTCACCCCCTGTCTCAACTATGCCGGTCTGCTGGACCGGACGCTGTTGAGCGTGCTGAGCCAGGCCGGCGATTTCAGCCTGCATTACCATGTGCAGGACGGCGGTTCCACCGACGGGACGCTGGAGCGGCTGGCCTTCTGGGAGGCGGCGGTGGCGGATGGACGGCTTCCCGCCGGATGCCGGGAGCTGCGGCTGACCGTTGCCAGCGCCCCGGACCGCGGAATCTATGATGCTCTCAACCGTGGGTTTGCCACCGTGACGGCCGGCGGGCCGCCGGACGACGTGATGACCTGGATCAACGCCAGCGACCTGTTTTATCCGGGGGCTCTGGAAACCGTGGCCCGGTTTCTGCGGGCCCACCCGGATGAACGCTGGGTGTGTGGGCGGCGGGCCAACATCGACGAGGCCGATTTCCCCTTCTTCATCGAAGAGGAGATGTATGGCTATCCCCGCCGCACCCTGGCCGCCGGCCTGCACGTGGGGCGCAGTTTCCAATGGATCCAGCCTGAGGGGATGATGTGGCGCCGGTCCCTGTGGGACGACGCCGGGGGCCGGCTGGACGATACCTTCCGGCTGGCCGCCGATTTCGACCTGTGGCGCCGCTTTGCCGCCCATGCGGGTCCGGTGGTGCTGGACCGGGTGACGGGGGTCTACCGGTTCCACGCCGACCGTCTCAGCGCCGACATCGCCCGGTATTATGCCGAGGTGGACGGCTGTCTCGCCCGGCTGGGCCTGGACGGGCCGGGCCGGGCGGTGGAGGCGGAGTTCGCCCGGCTGGCGGCGGCGGGCGATCCCGCCGCCCTGCATCGCCAGGGCTTTACCGCGCGGGTGGCCCGTTTCGCCAACGGCGAGCCGGAGGGCGGGTGGGTCATGACGCACGCCCTGCCCGATCTGGCGCCGGGCTGGCCGGCGGGAACCGGCGCATCGCCCGATCCGCATCCATAGCCCTGATTTCCGTGGTATTTTTCCCGGTCACAGCCCTGTTTCCGGCATGGCCGTTGCATGGTAATTCAACCGTCCGAAGCGCCGTACCCTTGGCCCGTGTCACCGTCCCGGACAGGCGCCGTTCTTTGAGGAGAAGCCTATGTCGAATACCATCGCCGCGGTTGCCGGCCTCGACACGGACCAGCCCCGGCAGGGAGGGGCCGCGCCGGTCCTGGACCTTGCCTTCCGCCGGGACGACGACGACTATCTGGTGACCCAGGATCCCGCGGTGGAGGTCCGCCGCATCGCCAAGAACGGCTACAGCCTGTCCAACGTCAAGGCGCTGTCACGGCGCGGCGTGATGTGGCTGGGCCAGACCTGCAACCTGCGCTGCTACTTCTGCTATTTCATCGACAAGATCAAGAACGCGCACCATCCCGAGCACGCGTTCATGTCGTTCGAAAAGGCCAAGGAACTCTGCCTCAAGGTCCGCGAGGTCTATGGCAACACCGCCATCGACATCCAGGGCGGCGAACCGTCCATCTGTCCCTACATCTACGACCTGATCCGCTATTGCAACGAGATCGGGCTGAAGCCGACGCTGATCACCAACGCCCTGTGGTACGACAAGCCCAAGAACGTGGAGAAGCTGGTGGCGTCCGGCGTCTTCGACCTGCTGATCTCCATCCACGGCATCGGCGAGACGTACGACAAGATCGTCGGCGTGCCCGGCGGGTCGGCCCGGCAGATGAAGGCGCTGGAGCTGTTGCAGGCGGCGGGCGTTCCGTTCCGCTTCAACACCACCTTGTGCCGGGAAACCCTGCCGGAGCTGCACCAGATCGCGGAAACGGCGGTGCGTTTCGGAGCGCGGTCGGTCAACTACATCGCCTTCAACCCCTTCGTTGATCAGTCGAGCCGCCGGCCCGAGGACCAGATCCCGCGCTACAGCGATCAGGCCCGCATGCTGATGCCGGTCATCGACACCCTCGACGCCAACGAGATCGAGGTCAACATCCGCTACATGCCGTTCTGCGTGTTCCCCGAGCCGTACCGGAAGTTCGTCCAGAACTTCCAGCAGATCATCTACGACCTGCACGAATGGGAAACCGAATCCGAACTGTGGTCGGGCGGCGGCGACAACCGCGTCTCGGCGGCACCGTGCCCGCCGCTGTTCTCCATCGACGACCGCCTGGGCGAGTTGCGCCCCCGCGCCGGCGGTGGCAAGGGCGAGCCGTTCTATGTGCCCGAACTGGGGCCGGTCGGGCATTTTTCCGAACGGGAATACCGCACCAAGGAATACCGGGTGCTGCAGACCCGCTTCATGCACCCCTACACCAAGGAGAAGGAGTGCCACGGCTGTGCCCTGACCGGCATCTGCGACGGATTCCACCGCGACTACGCCAAGGTCATCGGCTTCGGCGAGGCGCACCCGGAAGACGGGCCGGTGGTCCACGACCCCCGCCACTACCAGCGCCACCAGATGAAGGTGGTCGAGGATCAGGAGGCCGATTGGGTGTTCCGCGGCGCCGATCCGGTGTCCGTCCAGAGCTGAAAGGGGGGGGCCGCTCCGGCGGCCCCTATTCCCGGCGCAGGCGGTCCAGCGCCGGCCCGGCCCACGCCGGCAGCAGCCGGCACAGCGCCCGCACACGGCCGGGGTTCTGGCCTTCGGCCAACCGCAGGATGTTGCGCCCTTCGGCGGTGCGTCCCTGGGCGTCCAGCGTCAGGGCCAGGGCCAGGCGGGCCGCGCTGTCCTCGGGGATGAGGGCGAGCGTGGCGCGGTGCTCGGCTTCGGCTTCGGGCAGCCGGCCCAGGGCGTGGAGTGTCAGCCCGCGGTAGGTGCGCCAGCGTGTGCCGGCGGCTCCTGCCAGGGACAGCCCGCGGTCCAGGGCCTCCAGCCCGCCCGCGGGATCGCCGGCCACCGTCCGGGCCATACCCAGAACGATGGATGCGGTCCCGGTCCAGACCGGATCGGTCTGGGGCAGGGACTCGCCCGCCACGCCATTCAGCAGAGCCGCAGCACCGTTGGCGTTGCCGTCGGCGACTTGAGCCAGTCCCATCAGAACCACCGGCCAGACCGCCCCTGGCGTGGCGGTGCGCAGCGTGGTCAGCGCCGCGGCCAGCCCGGCCGGTGGCGGCCACGTCAACAGCCGGGCCGCGGCGGTCAGGGGGTCCATGCCCGCCGCCCAGCCGGCAGCGAAAGCGTCGGCGGCCGCTGCTGTCCGTCCCGTCATCAAAAGGGCGGTGACCAGCCCTTCGTGCAGCCAGGGAAGCGGGGCGCGGTCCAGCGCCCGGCGGAACGCCTGCGCCGCTTCGTCCCCCCTGCCCACCGTCAGGAGCACCAGCCCCATCACGCCGTCCACCGCCTGATCGGGGAAACGTTCGGAGGTCGTGGCCAGAACGGCTTGCGCCTCTTCCAGCCGCCCGGCCTTGAACAGCGTGTCGCCCAGCCGGGCATGAACCCATCCGATGGACGGATCATGATCCAGCGCCTGCCGGAAAAGAGCGGCGGCATCATCGAAGCGGGTCTGGGCGATGCGGATTTCACCCAGCATGGCCAGCAGCCAAGCGTTGGCCGGGGCATGGCGCAGAGCGCTTTCCAGCGCCGGCACGGCTTCCTCGACGCGTCCGGCGCCGTACAGAGCGGCACCCAACTGGCCCAGCATCCACGGTACGTCGGGTTGGATCTCCAGCGCTGCGCGCAAGACGGCGATAGCCTCGTCGTGGGCGTTGGTGTTGGCCAGGGCGATACCCAGTTGACCCAGAACCCACGGCACACCGGGTTTCAGGCGGACGGCCGTGCGCAGGGCGGCAACGGCCTCGCCATAGGCGCGGATGAGATTGAGCGCTTCGCCCAGTTGGCCCAGCACCCAGAAGTTGTCGGACAGATCGGCGGCGGCGAGCCGCAATTCGGCCACGGCTTCCGCGCCCCGGCCCAGGGCGTTCAGGGTGCTGCCCAGATGGGCGTGCAGCCAGGGAAGGCCGGGCTGCAGCGACACCGCCCGCCGCAGCAGCGGTTCGGCTGCGGCCGCCTGCCCGCTTTCATGCAGCAGGGCTGCCGACAGCCCCAGAGCCTGGGGCAGATCGGGGTCGAGCACCAGGGCGCAGCTTACCGCCTCGCCGACATCGGCGGATTCACCCCCGGCTTCCCGCCAGGTTTCCGCCAGCCGGTAGAACCGCCACGCCAGATCGGCGGCCTCGTCCCGGCCCGTGGTGCGGGGAGCGCCGTCGGCGGCGCGGAGCCCGGCGGCGGCAGCCAGCCGGCCTTGCCGTGCCTGGACCAAGGCCTGAATCCACGGGGCCTCGCGATGGGTGGGATCATGGGCGAGCGCCTGGTGCGCCAGTTCCACCGCCTGATCCGCCCCGTCCCCTTCGGCGTTGCGGTCCAGGGTGCGCAGGGCCATCCGCACCAGGGTGCCGGCGGGAAAGCCGGGATCTTGCGCGCGGGCGCGGGCATAGAGCGCCTCGGCCTCCGCCGTCTGCCCCTGCGACTGGCCGATCCGGCCCAGGTGGTAATAGGCATCCACCAGGGTCGGGTCGGTGTCGATGGCCGTCTGCAGGTGCTGGATGGCGGCCGGCAGGTTGCCTTCGGCCAGGATGGCGATGCCCATCTCGTAATGGTAGCGGCCGAAGGCATCGGCGCGGATGCGGCGGCGCCAGGCGTCCACGTCGATGGCGCCTCCGTTCGGCGCAGGTGCGGTCCCGGTGGCGGCGGTGTTCTGGCCGGTCATGCGCTCTGCCCCTTTTCCTTGTCTGCGTCCGGTGCCGGAAGGCCCCTGTGGCAGCTATCACAGACTGTACGCTTTGCCTAGGTTTTGGATGCGCCCGCCTCCAGCGCCGTCCAGGTGCCGGGCGGAACGGCGACCATGGCGTCGAAGGTGGTGGCGTCGATGTCCACCGCCGCCGCCTCGGCCCATGCCGCCGCCGACCCCGCCGCCAGCCGGTCCCACAGGTTGCGGTCCACCACCGCCGCTGGGGTGGGGCCGGTGCCGTAGCGGCGCAGGTCGTCGAACCCGTATTTCGGGAAGAACAGCCCGAACCATCCCTCGTCCACCACCATGAACAGGTCGCGCAGGATGGCCCAATGGTCTTCCACCGTCCATTCCGGTTCACGGCCCTGCCGGCGGCAATAGCTGGTCAGGTAATGGATTTCCGGCGTGCCGCGGGCCTGGGAAAAGGCGCGGTAGCTGGTGGCCCGCCAATCGGGGGTGTAGGGGCTGAACGACCGTTCGTCCAGAGGTGCGGACCAATAGGCCGCCAGGTCCGCCACGTCGCCGAACATCACGATATCGGACATGGTGTAGGGCAGATAGCGGAAGGTGAAGCGTTCGGAAATCACCAGCCGGTTGGCGGTGCCGGGAAAGCGCACCGGATGGGCCGCCTGCAGCGCCGCCCCCCGCTCCAGAATATCCGGGGCGGCGGCCAGGGTGTCGGTACGGGTCTTCAGCGCCTTGTCCACCCCCGCCTCGGCCAAGGCCGCCAGCCCGGCGGCGGTGGAGACGGTCTGCAGGTTGCGGTTCTGCGGCCCCGGCACCGCCGGCGGATCGCTGACCACCAGCCGGTCGCACCACGGCGCCATCCGGTCCAGCAGGTCCGGCGGCGTGGTGCTCCAGGTGCTCAGCACCAGATGGCTGCCGGGCGACGTGCCGGCGTGATAGCGCAGGACCGTTTCCGTTACCCCGTCGATCACCGGCCCCTGCACCACGATCCCCGTACCGTCACGGGCGGGGGGCTTGCGCGTCATGGCCGGGTCGATGCCCCGGCGCAGGGCGTCTACGAACCGCCCGGCGATGTGGGGGGCATAGGGCCAGAGCGCGGAAAAGGGGCCGAGGGATTCAAGGGCCGCCAGGATCTCGGTCCCGAACAGAAAGGCGGAATAGATCACCACCGCCACGTCGGCGGGATTTTCCTCCCGCAGGGCCTCGGGCGGGCGCACTGCGATCCCCCAGACCGTGGTTCCCCATTTGGCGGGATCGCTGTCCACCAGATAGGCCAACTGCAGCGGGCAGGCGGAATAGGCGACCTTGAATGACCCTCCGGCGCCCCACCCCACCAGCCGCACGCGGCCGAGCGCGATCCGGTCGTGCATGTCTCCCAACGCGGTCCAGGGTACCAGGGGCATGGTGGGGTCTTCTGCAAGGTCGGGGATGAGGCGATTCCAGGCTATACCATGGCTCATCCGCCGTCAGCCGCAGGCACAAAATGCCGCTCGACCCGGCAAAATATGCCGTGCACTGGGCAAATTTTGCCGATCTGCCGTTTCGGTTTCGCCTCCTTTTCCTTCCCCTTGGCCGCCACGCGGTGGCCAAGGGGAAGGAAAGATGATGTAACGTGGGTCTTTCGGCTTGTGGCGCGCCTGCACGCTCTTGAATAAAGCCCATAGGGCCATTAGCGTTTCGTGCCGCTGTCTGGCGGCGCCCATTCCCCCTGAGCCGGTTGTTTGATTTATGGTTTCCGTCTCCGATCTCATCCAGCGAGCGATCACGATTCATCAAGGTGGAGATCTGGCGGCGGCCCGCCTCCTCTACGAAGAGGCATTGGTCCATGACCCCGATAACATGGATGCCCATCATCTGCTGGGGGTGGTGGCGCGTGCTGAAGGCCGGTACATGGATGCCTTGGTCATCCTGGCCGATGTGCTGGCGCACAACCCGGATTTTGACGCCGCTCGGATGAATTTTCACACCACGCTGGCCCAGGCAGCCTCTCGTTGCCAGGAATTGGCCGAACAGAGGCAGTGGCTGGAGGCATGCAATCTGGCGCGCCTTATCTTGGTGCATAAACCGGATTTTCTACCCTGTCTTTATATTTTGGCCCGTGGTTCTTTCTACCTCGGGCAGGTGGAGGACGCATGCCGTATGGTGGCGAAGGCCGTGTCCACCGCAGCGTCTGTTCTGAACAACCGCGACATGCTCCTAAAGATTATCGAAGAATTCGTCGATCATCTGACGGCTCCGGTGCCGGACAGCGCGGACGAGGAAGCCGCGGCACGAAGCGCAGCCGCCTATACGTTCGTACCGCAGCTTATCACGCAGTCCATGAGTTTTTGCCGGAATTCCGGCGACTGGGGACGGTTGCAACGGCTGTCACAGGCGATGTTGCGTCTGAAGCCCGACGATGGCGAGGCTCATTACAATGTGGCTCTTGTCCATGATATCTTTTCTCAATATGAATCCGCGGGCCGGGCACTTGAGCTTATTCCCGCGGATCATCCGCGTGCTGTCGACGGGCTTGTCCTGGCGGCGGGCGCCAAGTTCGCGGCGGAGGATTTCAGCGGCGCCGAAGGGCTGTTTCTGTCGGCCCTGTCCATCGACCGCACCCGTCAGGATGCCATCGACGGGATCGTCAACTGTGTCCGGCACCGTCATCTGATCCAGAAATTTCCAAATGACCGGAAGATCCGGTTGAGCGGGCGGGTGCGGGTCTTCATCGTCACCTATAATGACGTTTCATCGTTGACCAGCAACATCTCGGCGCTGCTGGACAGCCTGGAAGATCCCGAGATCTACGTTATCAACAATCACAAGGATCCGGTGGACCCGTTCGTTCCCGCCGGTGTCACGGTATACAACAACGTCCTGCGGCATCCCAATTCCACCGGCCATCTGGCACGCAGCTGGAATCAGGCGCTGCTGTTCGGTTTCGGCCGTGCCAGGGAACCCGAATGCGATTGGGTCATCGGGTTGCAGGACGATCTGGTCGTGCGGAAATCGGTCTGGCGCCTGTTTGAGACGGAGCGGGACAATTTCGATTTCATGATGATCGGTCCCGGCGACCAGTTCTGGGCGATCAACATGGCGGGTCTGAACAAGATCGGCTTCTGGGATGAATGCCTGACATCCATCATATTTCAGGAAGCCGACTATTATCATCGCGCCTATCTGGCCCTGGGTGACCGGGCTTATCTCGAAGACCACTGTCATCAGCCATACGGCGACACCCTGATTCGCACCACTAGCCTGGGGCTTCGCCGGCTGTTGCACGGTACGGTGTCGCCGGATAATGCCGCCCGCCTGCTGCGCCGCCCGTCGGGAAAGAATTACCCGCGTCAGTGGGAGTATTTCTCCAAGAAATGGGGCGTGAATATGGACTGCCACAATTTCCGGGTCAGCAAGGAACGGACAGAGCCGGCGCCCGAGACGTTCTGCTTTTATCCGTGGTTCTTTGACTGATACCGGCGGGGCTATCCCGCGCGGTAGCCCCCATCCACCGGCAGCGTCACGCCGGTGATCCACCGGCCCGTTCCGGCCAGCAGAAAAGCCGCCGCCGCCGCCACGTCCTCCGGCGTGCCGTAGCCCAGCGGGTGGGCGGCGTCCAGGGCGGCGCGCTGGACGGGGGGGAGCATGGCGAACTGCCGCTCCGCCTGCCGGCCCAGCACCACCGCCGGGGCGATCACGTTGACCCGGATGCGCCGATCCGCCAGCTCTAGTGCCAGCGACTGGGCCAGCGCCGTCAGCCCGGCCTTGGACGCGGCGTAGAGCGAACGCCCCTTCTGCCCCGCAAGCCCGGCGACCGATCCGATGTAGACGATGGCCCCCCCTCCGGGGGGGGCGACCCCCTTTTGCTGGAAACCGCGGGCCAGCATGGCCGCCGCCCCGGTGTTCAGGCGGAAATAGCGGTCGATGTCGGCGGCGCTCATGGTGCGCAGCACCGTGTACCCCTGGATCGAGGCGGAATGGACCAGCCCGTCGAGCGGCCCGCCGCCGGAGGCCAGCTCCTTCATCCAGCCGGGGATCGCATCCAGTGTGGTGAGGTCGAAGGGGGCCACCCGGTGGCCGTCCGGGTCCGGCAGCAGGGCGCGTGTCTCTTCCAGCGCTTCGGCGCGGCGCCCGACCAGCACCAGCCGTGCCCCTTGCCCGGCCAGGGTCATGGCGATGGTGCGCCCAATGTCGCTGTCGGCGGACGCCCCGGTCACCAGGATGCGCCGGCCCGTCAGGTCGAGAAGGTTGGCCGTCATGACCGTCAGGGCGCCAGGGGGATGGTATCGTCGGGCAGGTCGATCACCGCGGGTGCGGGGATCGGGCCGATGTCGGCGACGATGGCGCCCCACGACCACCCCACCCCGAACCCGGCCATCAGCATCTTGCGTGGGCCCGCTGCCAGCGCCTCCCCCAGCCGGTGGCCGATGGCCAGCGGGATGGAGGCGGAACTGGTGTTGCCGAACGACCCCATGTCGATGACGAAGCGCTCAGGCGGGATCTTGGTCTTCTTGCGCAGGTGTTCCAGCATGAAGCCGTTGGCCTGGTGCATCACGCACAGGTCGATCTGGTCCACCGTCAGCCCGGCGGCGTCCAGAACCTCGCGTACCAGGGCCGGCACGGCGCGCAGGGTGAAGGCGAACACCTCCGCCCCGTTCAGGGACAGGCGGCTGTCGGCGAACAGGGCCGCCTCTTCCTCCGCGGTGCGGGGGACCAGACCCGGCACCAGCGGGTTCCGCCGTCCGCCGGCTTTGATCATGATGTGGGGCGCGCCGCTGCCGTCGGTGCCGAACACCGCGTGCATGAGGGGGGCGCCGTCGTCGCGCTCCAGCGCCGCCGCCGCCCCGGCATCGCCGAACAGCGGCAGCGTGGCCCGGTCGCCCGGCATGAGATAGCGGGTGCTGATGTCGCCCGACAGCACCAGCGCCCGGCGGGCCGACGACCCCGCCAGCAGGCGGGAGGCGATCCACGAGCCGTACACGAAGCCCGAACACCCCAGCGACACGTCGAAGCACGCCGCCGAGGTGGGCAGCCCCAGCCGCTTCTGGATCAGGCAGGCGGTGGACGGCAGGTTGTAGTCGGCATCCTGGGAGACGAAGATCAGCACTTCCACGCTGGACGGCTCCCACCCCAGCCGGTCCAGCAGCGCCTGGGCGGCGGCGGTGCACAGGTCGGAGGTGCCGATGTGCGGCGGGGCCACCCGGCGCTCGCGCACGCCGGTGGCGGCGGCCAGCTTCTCCGCCTCTTCCACAGTGAAGGGCTCGGGGGTGTCGAGGTAGGAGTGCCGCCCCTTGGGCACGCAGCCCATGAAGCCCGCGTAGCGCACCCCGTCGATGACCGCCTTGACCATGCCGTTCCCGCTCCCCGCCGGAGGTTTCGCCGGCAAAAGGCCAGCATTTTCCGTGCCGGCCATTATGGCGGCTGGTGGGGGGCGGCGAAAGCGCCACTTGGTTCGGCGGACGGCTTCGGTTACCCAGGGGCATGGCGGATGACGCCACCCCTTTCCGACCGGAGGCCGTTCTCATGACCGATCTTGCCGCCCTGACCCGCGCCTACATTGCTGCGTTCGATGCCCGCGACCCCAGCCGGATCGCCCCGCTGCTGGCCGACGGCTTCGCGCTGGAAGACCCGGTGGTGAAGCGGATCGAGGGCCGGGACGCCGCCCTGAAGGCCATGGCCGGCATCTTCGCCTCGTGCGAAACCCTGTCGTTTTCCGCCCGCCACATCTTCGTGGACGGCGACACCACGCTGATCGAATTCGACCTGCACCTGGACCAGACCCATTTGAAGGGCGTGGATGTGATCCAATGGCGCGGGGACCAGATGGCCGAGTTGCGTGCCTATCTCGATATCCCCAAATAACCCCGCTTACCCGTCCCGGAACGGACCATAGGCCAGCACCGCGAATTCGTTGTCGGCGAAGTCGTGGTGCAGGACGGCGTTCGGCGTCAGGTGCGTCAGGACGAAATCCAGCACGGCCCCGGGATCGGCGTAGAACAGCGCGTCCTGACGCTCGGCGGCGTGGCGGCTGAGCAGGGAAAAGGCCAGCCCCCGCCGGGTCATCCGCGCCAGATGCCGCAGGTTGCCGCGGATATAATCCCACCATTGCCCGTCGTTACGGTCGAAACGCAGGTTATAGGTTCCCGATACGACCGTAACATCGGCGATCCGGTCGGGCAGAGAGGCGACGGCAAAGCTGGCGCGGGGGTCGGCGATCCGCCGCCGGGCGGTCTCCACCATCCGGGCGCTGAGGTCGCAGCCCCAGTAGTGCCCGGACCGCAGGGCCGGGTGGGTGCGCACCATCTCGAACAGCCGGCCATAGCCGCAGCCGATGTCGTGCAGCCGGCTGTTGCCGTCGGGGCAAGTGTCGAGGATACGGGACAGCCGCAGCAGGCTGGCGGTGTGCAGCCCGGAATCGCTGTAGCTGATGCCGGCGGCGGTGGCGCCGTGGGTGCCGATGGTGCCGTCGAAATAGCCGGCGATGCGGTTCAGGGTGGCCGAGACGGGGGCCGCCCCGCCGGGCAGCACGCGGGCGACGTCGGCCTCCCACCCGGCCAGCCGGCGCAGGCCGGCCAGGATGCGGGCATGGTCCGGGTTGGCGGGGTCGAGCGCCCGGGCGCGGGTCTGGGCAAGGGTGGCCGCCCGCCCTTGCCCCTCATAGGCCAGTGCTTCGGCCAGGGTGCCATAGGCGGCGGCAAGGCCGGGGTCGAGTGCTACGGCCCGGCGCGCCGCCCCCGCTGCCTGGGTGGGGCGCCCTGCCGCCCTGGCCGTGCGGGCAAGGTTGACCCAGGCCGGCACCAGATCGGGGCGTACCGCCAGGGCGCGGGCCAGCAGCCGTTTCCCGGCGTCGGGTCTGTCCCCCCGCACCGCCATGCCCAGCAGGTGGAGTGCGTCGGGCTGGTCCGGGGCGACGGCCAGCAGACGGCGGTAGAGCACCGCCGCCGCCGCCGTCTGGCCGGCACGGTGCCGTTCGGCGGCATGGACGAGGACGGTGGCCGGGTCGAAGGGAATCGGGGGACGGGAATCGGGGAGTGGCATGGCTGCCACCTTATCCCCGTTCCGCCCTGCTGGACAGCGCCGCTGTTCCCGGCCATCAATGGCACGGCCGGGGGGCGGTTGCGCCCCCGGTCCCGGACCGTCTGCAGGAAATCCCGTTCATGGACATCGAGCGCCTTGCCATTCCCGACGTTCTGATTGTGAAGCCCCCCCGTTTCGGCGATTCACGGGGCTTCTTTTCGGAGACCTACAACCGGCGGCGGCTGGCCGCGCTGGACCCGGCGCTGGACGTGGATTTCGTGCAGGACAACCAGTCCCTGTCTGCCGAGCGGGGCACGGTGCGGGGGCTGCACTTTCAGACCCCGCCGCACGCCCAGGCCAAGCTGGTGCGGGTGGTGCGCGGGGCGATCCTGGATGTGGCGGTGGACCTGCGCCATGGCTCGCCCACCTATGGCCGGCATGTGACGGCGGAAATCAGCGCCGAGGCCTGGAATCAGATCTTCGTTCCGGTGGGGTTCGCCCACGGCTTCTGCACCCTGGAGCCCAACACCGAGGTGATCTACAAGGTCACCGGTTATTACGCGCCCGAGTGTGACAAGGGGGTGCTGTGGAATGACCCGGCCCTGGGAATCGGCTGGCCGGTGGACGGGGATGCGGCGGTGCTGTCGGACAAGGACCGCCGCCAGCCACCGCTGGCGGAACTTCCGGTCTGGTTCACCGCCGCCTGACCGCCTTGTTCAGCGCGCTGCGCCCGGCGGAGTCAAGCGGATGATGCCCATCTTCATCAGCCAGAGCAGCAGGTGGAGGACGCCGGCGTGGGCATTGGCCGGCACCGTCGCCTGGATATCCCCCACGGAAGACCGCCCGGACCGGTCGAGCTGGGCCAGCATGTGGTCGATCCCTGTGTAATTGTCGCTTACGGGGGCATGGACCCGGGCCAGATCGTCAGCCTTCAGCACGGCGAAGCGCGCCTGCCAGCCCGGCATCAGCGTGACCGCCCATGTGGGGTCCGGGGCGGCGGTGGCGAAGGAGGCGTAGAGGCGGAAGGGATCGGGAGCCACCGGCGCCAGCGTGGACCCCGGTGCCGCGGCCTCGCGGATGGCGCGCAGTTCGGCCCACAGCGCCTCGTACTGCGGGATCACGACGCTCCAGTCGAACAGGCGGCGGGCGCGTTCCACCCCGGCCTGCCCCATGGCCCGGCGGCGGGCAGGGTCGTTGGCCAGCGCGGCGATGGCCGCCGCCGCGGCTTCCAGGTCCACCGCCGTCCGCTGGCTGACCTGACCCAGGAAACGGTAATAGTCCCGGCCGATGTAATGCTGGCTGCTGATGGCCTCGCCGGTTCCGGCGGGGGGCATCAGGACCGGGATGCGGACGCCGGTCACGCCATCGTCCACCGTGTCGCGGTAGCCGTCCCAATCGGACACCAGCGCCGGCAGACCGGCGGCCATGGCTTCCACCGGGGTCAGGCCGAAGGTTTCCTGGAGATTGTCGGACAGGGAGATGAACAGGTCCGCCGCCGACCGCGACGGCCCGAAAAGCTCGGGGTCGGCCCCATCCAGGATGTGCAGGGTGACCGAGGGTGCCAGCTCCGCCGCCTCGCGCCGGTAGAGCGCCTCGTGCGCCGGGTCGGGAAAGCGCCCGGCCAGCATCAGGTGCAGCTTTTTGTCCGTGCGTGCCTGGGCCAGCTCGGCGGCGATGAACATGGGCGCCGGGTGCGCCTTTTCGAAAAAGCTGAGACGGCCCGAGAACAGCAACGCTACATCCTGCTCGCCGATGCCCAGGCGGGTGCGCAGGGTGGCGCGCTTGGCCGGGTCGTGGGCCAAGGGGGCCGTGTCGATGCCCAGGGGAATGACCGGCAGGTGCACCGGTGCCCGGTGGGTGGCACCCACCCGTTCCCCCAAATACTCACGCCACTGCTCGCACAAGTCCGTCACCAGGCTGCGTGCAGCGCGGGAAGTGCAGACCAGCGCGTCCCATGGCTGGGCCGGGCCGACGGTCAGGTACGACATCCATTCGATGACCGCGGTGGGGGAGAGCGTGTGGGTCAGGCCGCAGATGCTGAACGCCCGCTCGGCCCCGCTGATCCGCCGGGTCCACAGCATGTCGGTCAGGTTCGGGTCGAGCCGGAACAGGGTGCCGACGCCGTTCTGGGGCAGCGACTGGGCGTAAGAGGAGAAACGCACCAGCGGGCGCTTGTCCAGCTCATGGCGTTTGAGCAGTTCCAGAAGCTTGCGGGCGTCGTCGGGGGTCGGGGTGACGCAATGGAGGTTGGTGCCGCTGCCGTAGCGCGCCCAGGCGGTCACAATCCCGGTGTTGGCTGCCATCCGTCCGTAAAAGGAGGATTCCACACGATCGGATTCCCCGGCGAAGCAAATGGCGGCGTCCTTCATAGCGACCTTGATGTTTCATGATGGGATGCGGCGGCGACAGTAACGACAACAGGTCCGCAACACCAGACGCCCATTGCCCTCTCCCCTCAGCAGAGCGCTATCCGGTCCAGCGTCACGGGTCCGGTTCCGGCCACATCCGACAAACCATCCATGCTCAAGGTGGTGTGGGCCGGGGCCGCGGCGTCGGCAATGCCGGCGTCCCGCCGGGATGCGGGGGCAACCGGTCCCGCCGGCACCCCCAGCCGGGCCGCCAGAATGCCGGCCAGGGCGTGGTAGGAGAGATCGCGGTCCCCCGACAGGTGCGCCACGCCCGCCCGGCGGGCGCCGGCCAGGGCCAGCAGAGCCCCCGCCGCGTGGTCCAGCCCCACCGGGGCCAGCACCATGTCGTGAAACGCCCGCACCGGCTGTCCGGCGCGCAGGGCCGCCGCCCACCCGGCCAGCAGCGGCAATGCGGGGTCCAGCACCTTGGTCAGCCGCAGCACCGCGGCGTTTCCCGCCGCCAGCAGGGCGGCTTCGGTCTCGGCCTTCAGCCGGCCATAGGGTGTGTGCGGGGTTGGCGCCTCGTCGGTACGGCGGAACGGGCGGGTGCCGTCGAACACCAGATTGGTGGAGGGGAAGACCATGAAGATCCCGGCGTCCCTGCAGGCCGCCGCCACTGCCAGCACCGCATCGTGGTTGATCCGGCGGGCCAGGGCGGGGTCGGCGGCGCAGAGCCGCAGGTCGGTCACCGCGGCGCACAGAACCGCCGCATCCGCATCGGCGGGGGGGCGGAAGCGCCCGGCGTTTCTGGCCAGATCGAGGAATGGCATGCCGGGACCGGCGTCATGGGGATGGCGGGTGGTGGCGGTGACCCGCACCCCGGCATCCCGCGCCGCCGCCGACAGCGCGCGTCCCAGCCGTCCGCTTCCGCCGACGATCAGCAGATGGCGCGGGAGACGAGGAGAGGCTCGTGTCATGAAACATGATCCTTGTCGGGCGGCGCCGGGCGGCGGGGTGTTCCGGCCCCGGCACCTGTGCTAACGTCCGCCGCGCCGTCCGCCCCTGTTATCCCGGAGCCGTTCCGTCCATGTCCAGAGATCCGGTGTCGAGCGACCTGGAAGAGTTGGAGGCCCGCACCCTCTACATCCTGCGCGAAGCCTTTGCCGAGATCCGGCCACTGGCCATGCTGTGGTCCATCGGCAAGGACAGCACCGCGCTGTTGTGGATGGTGCGCAAGGCGTTCTTCGGGCGTGTGCCCTTCCCCATGGTGCAGTTGGACACCGGCATGGAACTGCCGGAGGTCTATGAATTCCGCGATGCCATGGCGCGGGACTGGAACCTGGATTTGCAGGTGGTGGATTGCCCGCCGGAAGAGGTCATGGACCCCACCCTGCCCCCCGGTGGCCGCGCCGCGGCGCGCAAGACCGAGGGGCTGAAGGCGTTGCTGCGCACCCATGGCTACAAGGGCATCTTCCTCGGTATCCGCCGCGACGAACAGAGCATGCGGGCCAAGGAGCGCGTCTTCAGCCCCCGCGGCGAGGATGGGGCGTGGAACTTCAAGGACCAGCCCGCCGAGTTCTGGGACCAGTACAAGACCGAAGTGCCGGAGGGGGCGCACCTGCGCATCCATCCCCTGCTCCATTGGACCGAGCTGGACATCTGGCGCTACACCCGGCAGGAGGGCATCCCCATCGTGCCGCTGTATCTGGCCCGTGACGGCATG
The DNA here is from genome assembly GCF_025961205.1 of Azospirillum fermentarium. NCBI lineage: Bacteria > Pseudomonadati > Pseudomonadota > Alphaproteobacteria > Rhodospirillales > Azospirillaceae > Azospirillum > Azospirillum fermentarium. Next base: position 51,297 of record NZ_JAOQNH010000004.1, on the reverse strand, counting down.
CGCTACCGCTCTTTGGGCGAAAAGAACATCACCGTTCCCATCCCCAGCACCGCCGCCACCATCGACGAGATCATCGCCGAGCTGGAAACCAGCCGCACGCCCGAGCGCGCCGGACGCACCATGGATCATGAATCCGAGGATGCGTTCGAACGGCTGCGCCGCAGCGGGTACATGTGAACAGGGGGCCGCCACCCATGCCGACCTCGACATCCGCGCACCGGCAGATCCGCATCGTCATCACCGGTCATGTGGACCACGGAAAATCCACCCTGATCGGGCGGCTGCTGCACGACACCGGCTCGCTGCCCGACGGCAAGCTGGCGGAGCTGGAAGCGGTCAGCGCCCGGCGCGGGGTGCCGCTGGAATGGTCCTTCGTCCTGGACAGCTTCCAGGCGGAACGGGATCAGGCGGTGACCATCGACACCACCCAGATCTGGTTTCGCACTGCCACCCGCGACGTGGTGATCATCGACGCCCCCGGCCACCGTGAGTTCCTGAAGAACATGGTCAGCGGCGCCGCCGCTGCCGATGCCGCCGTGCTGGTGGTGGACGCGGCGGAGGGCCTGCGCGACCAGACCCGGCGGCACGCCTATCTTCTGCATCTGCTGGGGCTGCGGCAGGTGGCGGTGGTCATCAACAAGATGGACGCGGTGGACCATTCCGCCGCCCGTTTCGGTGCCCTGTCGCGGGAGGTGGAACGGTATCTGGCCGGCATCGGCCTGACCGCCGCCGCCATCCTGCCCATCTCCGCCCGCCACGGCGACGGCATCGCCGCCTATTCCGATGCCTTGGGCTGGTTCGGCGGCCCGACGCTGCTGGAGGTGCTGGACCGTTTCGATGCGGCCCGCCCGGCGGTGGACCGCCCCTTGCGTTTTCCGGTCCAGGACGTCTACCGCACCGACGGGCGGCGGATCGTGGTGGGGCGGGTGGAAAGCGGCATCCTGCGCGTGGGCGACCGGCTGCTGTTCTCCCCCTCGGGCCGTAACGCCCGCGTCACGGGGATCGAGGTTTATGGGACGGCCGTCCCACCCATGGAGGCGCGGGCCGGACAGGCGGTGGGCTTCACCCTGGACGAGCCGGTGTATGTGGAGCGCGGTGACCTCGCCAGCCACGAGGACTACCCGCCGCAACTCACCGACGTCTTCCGCATCCGCCTGTTCTGGTTCGCCGCCCGGCCTCTGGCCGTGGGAGACCGCTACACCTTGCGGCTGGCGACCCGCCGGGTGGGGGTGACGGTGCAGACGGTGGAAAAGATCGTCGATACCGACACGCTGGCCACCCGCACCGGCACCGTGGTGGCGCGCAACGCGGTGGCGGAGGTGATCCTGCGCACCGACACCCTGGTGGCGCTGGACGGCCATGCCGACAACCCGGCCACCGGGCGGGCGGTGCTGGTGGACGGCGGCGACATCGTGGGCGGCGGCATTGTCGGCATGGAGGGATATCCCGACCAGCGACGGCTGATGGCGGCCCCGCGCACCGCCAATCTGCACCGGGTGGACCATCTGCTGACACCCGAGGTGCGGGCGCGGCGGCTGGGGCACCGGGGGGCGGTGGTGTGGCTGACCGGCCTATCGGGGGCGGGCAAGTCCACCTTGTCCATGCGGCTGGAGCAGCGGCTGTTCGCGCTCGGCTACCACACTTATGTGCTGGACGGGGACAACGTGCGCCGGGGGCTGAACGCCGACCTGGGCTTTTCCCCCGCCGACCGGGCGGAGAACATCCGCCGCGTGGGCGCTGTGGCGGCGCTGTTCGCCGACGCCGGCATGGTGGCGGTCACCGCCTTCATCTCCCCCTACCGCGCCGACCGGGCCCGCGCCCGCGCGGCGGCGGAAGCGGCGGGCTGTCCGTTCGTGGAGATCTATGTCAAGGCGTCGCTGGACACCTGCGAGCGGCGTGATCCCAAGGGGCTCTACGCCAAGGCGCGGGCCGGCGCCCTGCCCGACTTCACCGGCATATCGTCCCCCTACGAACCGCCGGAATCCCCTGATCTGGTGCTGGACACCGAGGTGGAGGACGCCGACGCCTGTGTTGCCCGTGCCGTGGCGTTTCTGACCACCCGCCTCGGCCTGTCGGTTCCCGATTCCACACCGGATGGGGTATAGGGGGGCGTACCGCACCCGCCCCACCCCCTGTTTTTTTTCCATCGCTGACGAAGACCGCATCCATGGCGCTGCCCGCACCGGATACCTTGCTCGCCCAGGCCGTCGCCCGCCATCAGGCCGGCGATCCCGCTGCTGCCATCCCCCTGTACCGGACGCTGCTGAGCATCATCCCCGAACACCCCGACGGGTTGCACCTGCTGGGGGTGGCCATGGGAGGCAGCGGTGATCTGGACGGTGCCGCCCGGCTGATCGGGCGGGCCGTCGCCGTGGTGCCGGGCATGGCGAACGCCCATTTCAACCTGGGCAACCAGTTGTCGCGGGCCTGGCGGTACGAGGAGGCGGTCGCCGCCTATCGCCGGCTGCTGGCGTTGGAGCCGGGCCACGAGGCCGGGGCCAAGATGCTGCGCGTGGCCTATCACAAGGCGATGGAAACCGTCTGGAGTGAGAGCCCGCTGGGGGATGAGGACGATATCGTCATCTATCAGCACAACCCCGGCCTGGGCGACAATCTGCTCTATTCCACCCTGCCCGAGCTGTTCGCCAAGCGCGGCAAGCGGGTGTGGATCTCGGACCAGAACCGCACCCGCAACCCGGAAATCCACGATCTGGTGTGGGGCATGAATCCCTATGTCAGCGGGGTGTCCACCGGGCCGGGCAAGGCCGGCATGGCGCCGCTGCGCAAGGGCTTCCTTACCCATTCCCACATCCTGAACTGGCTGACGCGGATCGAGGTGCTGCACGGGCTGCCCCCCACCAACGATCTTCCGCGGATTTATTATACGCCCAAGCCTCACCCCACCCTGGCGGGCCGCATCCTGGTGGACCTGAGTTCCAGCACCATCCGCTATCCGGCGGAATCCATGCGCTGGTTCCTGCGCTTCACCTGTGAACGGTTCCATTACGACCCGGCCCAGCTCGTGCAGCTCCGTTTCTCCGCCAAGAACGTGTCGGAGGACAACGGCGGGATGGACGATATTCCCAGCCACACCATCGGCAGCATCTATGAGCTGTGCGACGCGCTGGCGGGGGCCAGGGCGTTCATCACCGTGCATTCCGGGGCGAACAGCCTGGCCGCCGCCATCAAGGGCGAGAAGCCCGAGCCGGCCATCCACTGCGCGGTCGATGCCTCCCACTACAATCAGAAATGCTACATCTGGCGCAACGTGGACTACACCATCGTCGAGTCCACGCCGAAGGAATGATCTTCCGGCAGGACGGGGCGGGTGCTATCGAACGGGCGGTTTGACGGACGGGTTTTGATGATGGGCGACGTGAGCAATCTGGGTGCGGTGATTGACGGCTGGCAGAACTCCACGGTTCTGTGCATCGGGGACGTGATGCTGGACCGTTTCGTGTACGGTTCGGTCACCCGCATTTCCCCCGAGGCCCCCATTCCCGTACTGCGGGTCGGGCGGGAGACGCTGATGCTGGGCGGGGCCGGAAACGTCGCCCGCAACATCGGCGCCATCGGGGCCGCGGTGACCTTCGTGTCGGTGATCGGCGACGATGCGGCGGGCCGGAAGACCGCTGGGCTGCTGGCCGACGAGCCGGGGGTCCAGCCCCATCTGCTGACCGAGCCGGATCGGATCACCACCGAAAAGACCCGCTTCATCGCCGAAAGCCACCAGCTTTTGCGCGCGGACCTGGAAACCACGGCCGCCATCACCCCCGCCACCGAACAGGCGCTGCTGGACGTCTGCGCCGCCCGCATGGCCGAATGCGGCGTGGTGGTGCTGTCCGACTACGGCAAGGGGGTACTGACGCCGGATCTGGTGCGGCGGCTGATCGATCTCGCCCGGCAGGCGGGCAAGCCGGTGATCGTAGACCCCAAGGGGCGCGATTTCTCCCACTACCGCGGGGCGGCCCTGGTCACGCCCAACCGGTCGGAACTGGCGGCAGTGACGGGCATGCCGGTGGACAGCGACGATGCGGCGGTGGCCGCCGCCCGCCACCTGATCGCCGCCAGCGGTATTGAACGAGTGCTGGTGACCCGCAGCGAGGACGGCATGACCCTGGTGGACGGCGACGGTCGGGCCGACCAGATTCCCGCCACCGCGCGGGAGGTGTTCGACGTGTCGGGGGCCGGCGATACGGTGGTGGCGGTTCTGGCCGCCGGTCTGGCCGCCGGGGCGTCCCTGGGCGATGCCGCCCGTCTGGCCAACGCCGCCGCCGGCATCGTGGTGGGCAAGGTTGGCACCGCCGTGGTCCACCCCGAGGAATTGCGCCGCGAGCTGATGGACGAGCAGTCGGGCCATGACCATGCCAAGGTCGTGAGCCTGTCCGAGGCCCAGGCTCTGATCGCCGGGTGGCGGCGGGCGGGGCAGACGGTGGGCTTCACCAACGGCTGTTTCGACCTGCTCCACCCCGGCCACGTGTCGCTGCTGGCCCAGGCACGCGGGGCGTGCGACCGACTGATCGTGGGGCTGAACAGCGACGCCTCCGTCTCCCGCCTTAAGGGGCCGGAGCGGCCGGTTCAGAACGAGGTGGCCCGCGCCACCGTCCTGGCATCGCTGGCGTCGGTCGATCTGGTGGTGTTGTTCACCGAGGATACGCCCCTGGAACTGATCCGCGCCATCCGCCCCGATGTGCTGGTCAAGGGGGCCGACTACACCATCGACACCGTGGTCGGGGCCGATGTGGTGCAGTCGTACGGCGGCCGGGTCATGCTGGCCGGGCTGGTCCCGGAGCAGAGCACCACCCGGCTGGTCCAGCGCATGCGGGTGCCGCCGTCACGGGGATGAGGCGGCACCGGAAGACCCGCCGGCCTTACAGGCCGGTGGGATCGAAACCGGCGTCGCGCAGCAGCTCGTTGCGGTAACGGGTGTAGTGGGTGTCGCGCCACTTGGCCAGGGTGGCGCCGGACCAGATGGGCGCGTCCGGGTGATCTTCCCACAGGGAAGACAAAGGATAATGGTGGATCGCCACCACCGATTCCGGCCAGTGCAGCGTTTTGAGCCCGCCACGGGTCACCGCCGCCACGCGCTGTTCACAATAATAGAGCGCGATCTGGTCGATCATCCACAACAGGCCCCGCTCGAAGGTGGTCTGGAGGAATTCTTCCATCACCCGCAGGAAGTAGGTGCCGGGAAGCGTGCGGCGGATGGCGAAGAAGGAGGCGTTGTAGCGGTTGCACATCGGCTCGCCGAGATACTTGATGGTGCCGAGGTCGTGCCCGGCGGTATCGGCAAGAAGCGTTTCCGGCCGCACGCGGAACAGGACATCGGCATCGGTGATGACGATGTTGCTGTTGTACCGCTCCATCAGTGTCCGGGCGACCAGAAGGCGGGCGCAGGCATAATAGACGTTGTTGGATGCCCCGAGATCGACGCCCTTGACATAGGAGAACCCAAGCTTCAGCCCCGGAACGCGCTCCTGCAAGGCCGTCACCAGCGCAGGGATGGTGCTGTCGGGGTTGATGATGTGGTAATGCACCCGAACCTGTGATCCCAGCCGGTGCAGATTGATCGCCTGAGCCAGGGCGAATTTGCGGAAATAGACTGAATCGACGGAGACCAGCAGAGTGAAGTCATCGGTCGGGGCCGGCGGAGCCGCGTTCCAGCGCTGTGTCACCTCGTCGGCCAGGGCCTGCATGGCGTTGCGTTCGAACACCCGCGTGTCGATGCAGCACAGAGGATCGGAGCCGAACTTGCCTTGCGCGAACAGGGCCTCGCTCAGCCAGAGCTGATAGGTGAAGTTGGTGTTGCCGTGAGCCAGACGCCCATGCTTCTCCGCCAGGTCGTGCCGGTCGATCTCGTTGTAGAGGAAGCTGAGGTTCGTGTGGATCTGGTGGCGCTTGTCGCCGGGGGTGGCGGCCTTCAGAGCCCGCTCCAGAAGGCCGATTCCGATCCGGGTGTTCCCCAGGAAGCGGGCGCGCGTGCCCATTCCGGCATGGGACCAGGCATCGGCGATCCCCAGATAGGCGTTTTCGCTGCGCGGATGGCAGGCGATGGCCGCCTCACACCATTGCGTCCGCTCTTCGGGGGCCGGCAAGGTCTGGATGACGGTTCCAAAAGCCTTGTAATCCTCGTATCGGGCATCGGGAGCGGCTTTCAGGGATGCCAGCAGGGCGTCGAGAGCGAAAAGACCGTGAGACACGAGGGCGGTTTCCGGTGGGAGGAACGGAGGGTGCGGTGGCGAGGGTAGCCATATTCGAGGCATGGGGCCAACAGGGATCTTTCGCCGCCGGCCCCGGCAGCGTATTACGACAGCCGCCCTCGGGCCTTCGTGTTCCCTGCCGTATTCCCGGCGCGCCACAGGATTTACGCCCATGATGAAGATCGATCACAAGCCCAAGCGTCATCAGCAGATCTACAAGATGGGAGATCACGATCTGGTCATCATCGGGCCGCACAGCTACACCAACAGCGGCCTGAATCTGGACTGGTGGGGCGGGCCCGCGCAGCTTCGCATCGGGAATTACTGTTCGGTGGCGGCTGACGTGAAATTCTTCCTCAGCCACGGTCACCGCACCGATTGGATCACCTCCTACCCCTTCAGCGGCTCGGACGAATTCTGGAAGGCCGGGCGCACTTTGGACGAGACCCGGGTGAGCAAGGGGTCCATCGTGGTGGGCAGCGACGTGTGGATCGGCAACGGCGTCCACATCCTGTCGGGCGTCAGCATCGGTCATGGTGCCGTCGTCGCAACCGGATCGGTGGTGACGCGCGATGTGCCGCCGTTCGCCTTTGTCGCCGGCAACCCGGCGCGCGTCATCCGTTACCGTTTCGAGGAAAACCAGATCGTCGCCCTGCTGGGTCTGCGCTGGTGGGACTGGCCGGAGGAGAAGGTGCGCGAGCATCTGCCGGCCCTGTGCTCCAGCGACATCACCGCCGCTTGCCGGACGGCGATGGCTGATGAAAGCCTGCGGGCCTATGTGGGAGATCTGGGGCCGATGCTTCAGATTTTGCAAGAACAGAATGCGTAATTTACAGTTATGGAAAGCATCATAGCTGGCCTGAGAAGTTTTCGCTGAAAACCACACCAGTCGAAGGCATATTTTTCGCCTTGCCGCCTAAAAATGGCGGAGCTATGGTGCCCACTGCGCTGTTTCAGGTGTTTGGAGTCGAACGTAAGATGCGTCATATCCCGCAGATGAAGCTTGAAGTCCGCTCCATGTGCCAGTACGACTGCGAGATGTGCGCGCACGGGGAACAGCGCAAGCTTCTGAAGAAGTACGAGCTGTCCCTGGAAGATCTCCAGCGTTTCCTGGATGCAACGCGTGAGTCCGGCTACTTCGTCGATAACATGCGCATTCATGGGCCGGGTGAGCCGTTGCTGTGGCACCACTTCAACGAAGGGGTGCAGATGCTCAAGGCGTCCGGCGTGGTCGGTACGGTGTTCGTCGCCACCAACGGCTTGCTGCTGCACAAGATCAGCGAAGAAGCATGGGCGTGCATCGATGAGATGCGGGTCAGCGTCTATGGCCCCTTCGACCGTTTCGACACGCTGAACGAGGCGAAGGCCCGTTATCCCGACAAGGTTCATATCAACAAGGCCGAGGAATTCCGTGTTCTCCCCCCGCCGGGGGCCGAAGCGCCGATCCCGTGCGCCTGCTGGTGCGACGGGCCGATGCTGTTGGGGGACCGGCTGTTCCTGTACTGCGGCCCGCCGGTGTTCGCCGCGGCCAAGGATATGGGCCGTGACGCCATGGAGGATCCCGAACTGTCGGTCACCGTCGGCCCCAATTACCTGGATGCGGTCGATCCCACCAAGTTCGGCAATCTGGAATATTGCAAGCGCTGTTGGGCCAACGGCAATTTCCAGCTTGAGACCGCACCGCAAAAAACCACGGGCGGCAACTGGAAGTAACGCGGGCATCCGCGCCTTCATGGGCTGGCTGTGCCGGGGGTGGGGCCGCCCCACCCTTCCAGAGCGGGCGGGATATCCGGTCGCCACGAGTTTTGGGCTTTGCGAAAACGTCCGGCTGCGTTAAGTCAAAGCCCCAAAGATGATCCATACCCGTCCGGCGCCCTCCGGGGCCAAGACACCGCGCAGTTATTCGGAGAATGAGATGGCGGAAGGAACCGTGGACTATTACGCGATGGTCGAAGAGGCTTGGCAGCTCAGCGACACGGCGCGGGATTATGTCAAGAACGCCGGCCGGGATGTGGACAACGCCGAGCTGTGGGAAAAGATCTTTGCCCCGTCGCCCCTGCTCGATCTGGAGCGCACCCAGCGTGAGGGGGGCTCGCCCCTGGTGCGGATTTTCTTCAAGAACCCCTATGGCCTGCAGTACCGCCCGGACCATAAGGACTGGATCCCCTTCCGTCACGGCGCTCTGGACCCGGCCTATCTGAAGATCGACTGACCGGTTGGCTGCAGGGGGTGGATGCGCGGCTCCGCCCCCGCCGTCCTGCCCGTGTCCCGCCCCTGCCGGTCCGATCCGGTCGTCGGCCAAGCAGGGATGCCTTGACGGGGATCCCCCGGATATGGCGCGACGCGCAGATGGCGGTGCATGCGCCTTTATCGGTTTTGCCGTTTGTGGCATCCGAAACCGGATCGTCTGGGGACGAAACCTTGTCCTCGGTGGTCGTCTGCACCTCCGGGCGCGGAGTACGGCCGGCTCGACAGCGACTGCCGGCACACGGCCCGATCCCTCACGCCTTGGAAAAATAGTTCCAGAGAGCCGTTTTGAGGCTGGCAAGGTCATATTGCGCGACCGTTTGCCGGCCTGTGGCGATCATGCGGGAATAAAGGGCTGTCTGCTGTTCGGCCAGGCGGACGGCGGTGGCAAGGCCATGCACGGCGTTGGGAAGCTCGTCATAGGAATACCAGAAACCGTTCGCTTCGGTGGCGTATTCCATGCCGCCGCTGCCATGGAAACCGACCACCAGGCATTCCGCCGCCATGGCTTCCAGCGGCGGCAGCCCGAACCCTTCCCGATAGCTGAACGACACGAAAACGGTTGAACGTCCAAGGATGGCGGCCACCTGTTCCTCATTGCATCCCTCGATGGGGATCCAGGGTATGGACGCGAAGGCCGGATAAGCGGCGGCGAACGCATCCTTGAGATAGGTGGCGTCTGCCGGCAGCTTGCGCGGCATATAGGCGATCTGCTGCACCTTTTCTGCCGGCTTGAAAAGCTCATGATCGATGCAATAAGGGACGACCGGAGCGTCGATCTGAAAAATATCCCACAAATTTCTGGAGATGACGTTGCTTGCCGCGTATACGCCGGCAATCCCCAACTCCCGATGGCGGGCGACCACCTTGGAGCCATGAAAACAGTAGAAATGGTTCTGAACAAAAACGCGCCGATCAACTTTGTAAGACAGCAGGGTTCGGGTCAGCCCGTCGTCTTCTGAAACAACTTCCGGGAAAATGATGCGGGCATTCGCCGGCAGCACCAAGTTACCGTTGGAAAACACCTTGGCACGGGTCTTGAAGTTGAGAGGCGGACCGGAGGGTGTGATGACCAGGGTTTCCAGTCCCATGTCTTCGAGCAATTCCGCGTGCTTGTAGAGGGTGCGAACCCCGCCAGCAATGATGGTGTTCTGGAAATTGCACGAAAAGACGATCATGGGGAGCCTTCAAAGAACGCCGGATGGAGGATCAGGGTGAAGTCAACATAGTTTCTTCGACGGGGGATTGCGTACGGCACTTCCACGAGGTCATCGCACCATCCCCTGTCCGGCTCCCCTTATGGATGGATTGAGGCTGTGCGTCCAGAGGGCTCCGCCATCCCGGCCATTCGGCCATGCCTTTCTTCTCTTCCCTCTCTTCCCATCTTTGCCGTGCACCCCCTTGCGCCATCCGTTACGCTGCTGCCGGGTGGGGTTCCGGGCGGTCGATCCCCGACCCTGGGGCTGTCTGCGACACGGCGATGGGGCGTCTGGAGCCGGACTTTCCTTGCAGGGGGCGTCCGCACGTTGTATCCGCCTGTCAGCCGTCCCGCCGCCGGGCCGGCGCGCCGCACTCCAGACCGGAACGCCCGATGCGCTATCTGTTCGTTCACCGCAACGCCCCCGCCCAGTACAAGCATATCATCAGCGCGTTGGCATCCGATCCCCGCAACGAGGTGGTGGTCATCAGCCAGCCCAATGACCGGCCGATAGATGGAGCCCGTCGGGTCTACTACACGCCCAAGCCGGCGGACGGGGCGATCCACCACCATCTGCGCACCACCGACGAGGCCATGCGGTTTGGTCACGCGGTGATGGAGCAGGCGCGCGCGCTGAAGGCGTCGGGCTTCACCCCCGACCTGATGGCCGGGCACAATGCGTGGGGCGAGACGCTGTTCCTGAAGGACGTGTGGCCGGATACCCCCCTGCTCAGCTATTTCGAGTTCTTCTACGAGCCGCGTGGAGCGGATTCGGGTTTCGATCCTGAATTCCCGGCGTCTTTCGACGATTTTCCCCGCACCCGCATCATGAACACCGTCAACCTGCTGGGACTGCAGGCCGCCGACTGGGGGCATTCGCCCACGTTCTGGCAGCGGGACCGCTACCCCGCGCTGCACCAACCGCAGATCTCCGTCATCCATGAAGGCATCGATACCGATGCCATCCGTCCCAACCACCGCCGCATCCTTCAGCTTCCCGGTGGTGGAACCGTGACGTTCGGGGATGAGGTCATCACCTTCGTTTCCCGAAGCCTGGAACCGTATCGTGGCTTCCATGTCTTCATGCGGGCGTTGCCGGAAATCCTGCGGCGCCGGCCCAACGCCACGGTGCTGGTCGTGGGCAACGATGACGTCAGCTACGGCTCGCGGCTGGCCGGCGGCGTCACCTTCCGCGAGGCGCTCCTGAAGGAGCAGGCCGGGCGGATCGACCTCAGCCGCGTGCATTTCCTGGGCTGGGTTCCCTATGAGGTCCATCTGGCGATCCTGCAGGTATCGGCGGTCCACCTATACCTGACCTACCCCTTCGTCCTGTCATGGTCGATGATGGAGGCCATGGCCAGCGGGTGTCTGGTGGTGGGATCGGCGACACCGCCGGTGATGGAGGTGATCCGGGACGGCGACAACGGTCTGCTGGTGGATTTCTTCGGAACCCAGCACATCGCCGATGCCGTCGACCGGGTGCTGGACGACCCCACGCACATGGCGCCGCTGCGTGAGCGCGCCCGCCAGACCATCATCGAGCGCTACGACCTCAAGCGGGTCTGCCTGCCCCGCTTCCTATCCCTGTTCGACAATCTGGCCCATCGGCGCCGGCCGGCATCGGACACCACGCCGCCGGGCGCACACGTCATCACCTATTCCCATTCCCTCAACCTTGCCATACAGGCGGAGCGTGATGGGAACACGGCGCAGGTGGCGGCGTTGTGTCACCGGATTCTCCGGCAGCGCCCGGTCAGCGTGGAGGCATGGATGCTGCTTGGCCGGCAGAGGCTGGGGGCCGGCGATGCCGCGGGGGCGCTGGAGGCGTTCCGTTGCGGGATGAGTCTGGCTCCCTTCCATTCCGTGCTCATGGCCGGCTTGGCGGCCGCGCTGGAGCGTCTGTGCCGCACCGAAGAGGCCGCCGGGATCCGCCGCCGCCTGGAGCGGATGGGAGAGGTGTAAGAAAGGCGAACGGATAAAGCGGTTTGCCCCAGCCGGGCCGGGCCACCGGCGGCTGGGCCTTGTCTCACTGTCCCCCTTGTGCCGCCAGGGCCATGCGTTTCGCATGGATCATCGCATCCTTGTCCATGCTATCGAGAGGATGGAAGAGGTAGCGGTGGAAAGGGAATTTTTCTTGCTCGATCAGGCTTAGGCGCGGCGCCATTCCTCCTTTCTGAAGGAAAAAGAGAACGGCATAGAATGCAACCTGATCGAGCGTCCAAAGAGCATAATCTTGAGATAGGAAGTAGCCCATATATCTTTTAAGCAATGAAAAGAAGAGATGGGTCCCCGGAGTAGGGCGAAAGACGGCCAGATCACACACCATTTCCCGTCCTGGGCCAAGGCGGGTTCCATAATGAATGGCGATATCGCCATTATGACGGTCCAAAAGCATGTGGATGAATTCATCCATATCGCCGACGGGAACCTGATCACCATCAAGTACGATAATGGGCTTCCCATAAATATTAAATACGTCTTCCATCATCATAAAACGGTTGCAAGCGAAATAAGTTTTGCCGAATGCAACCTTGTTGACATCGGAAATCCATTTTTGATTTTTCGTTTCAACAACTGAATAACCAAAACGCGGGTATTGTTCTGCCCATTCCGCAAGAAAAGACTGGGTGCTCGCCGATGCATTCATAATGCAGGCGTGGATGGGAAACGTGTGACTTTTGAGAAGAAGGTCTTCAACCATTTGGCGGGCAAAACGGTTCCAATAGTTCTCATCCACGGAGACGAGGACAATCCCTTCCCCTTCGATCTTTTTAGCGGATTGGTTTTTTTCGTACGTAACTGTTGAATTGAATTGGTAAACATGGTTCTTGTAAAAATTATTATCGATTCTTATCATATGCCATGCGTGAAGTACTTTCGAGCTTAGTATTTCTTTTTCACTCATTTTCTTTTTCATAATTCCCAGAAAGAAATTCAAACTCTTGTAATTATTTTTCCAATAACACCAATGAAGGATTGAAGCAAAAGAAAGTGGCAAATTTTCATTTTTACGGATAAATCGGACGCCAAGATCGGCTGAATTCCGCAGGCATTCCTCGTCGATAAGGCCAAGGTCGAGTAGGATGTGTGTGCACATCAAAGGAATTTCGGTGTGTGATGTTGTCTTAAAAGAAAGTCTTGCAATGTTAATAGCCTCTTGATTGTATCCAATGCGAATAAGTTCATTCACCAAAATAGGGAATGAAAATTCTATTTCCAGTTCTTTCTCGTAAAATGAAGAAAAATAAGCCGCTTTATAAAGAGATAGGATAATATCTTCTTTCTCTTTTTTGCATTCAATTTTTTGAAGATGAGAAGCTGCTGCTCTGATTATCTCGCGAAAATTGAATGCAATGCTTTGATTGTTGATATTATATGCTGCTGCGCACATGATGCTATCAACTGCATCTTTATATTTTTTCAGTTTGTGAGATGAAACAGCAATCATATGCTGAGCGTCGGCGTTACCATTGTCCACCAACGTAACCTGCTTCGACAAAGAAAGACACTTTTCATAATTGCCCTCTTTGTGGGCAGAAAAGGCTTCCGCGAAGATCGATGCAATTTCCCGATGCATATTTGCGTCATCCAAAAGCTGTGTCGGTTAAGCACGCGTCGATGGCCGATGTGCTGAAAGGGATCACCGTTAGGAGCTACCGAATTCCAGAATGATGGCAGGCAGGTTGGGATAATCAGGGGGTTAGCACGGCCATGCCACGCACGGCCATTGATTGGATCATGCTGAACAGTGCGCGCACTTGGGCACGTGTCTGCACCCGCACGCAACGCAATGGGTTCGGACCAGGCATGCCCTGAGGTACCACGGTATGGTGCTTGCCCAGAAACCGTTGGGCCTGAGCCACCCATTTTTCGTCCATGCGGCCGGTTGAGGCATGGGCGATCCACAGGTCATGGCATACCGCCAGGCGATAGCCGGCAAGGAAGGCGGAATAGGTGAAGTCGGTATCGTACAGATGGAACCCGTCCAGAAGTTCCTCGTCGAAGCCGACGGCCTCCACCACCTCCCGACGGCACGCGAAAAACAGGCCATCCAGGCTTTGCGCCGGAGCCATGACGGGGCCGTCCACCCGATAGATATCCACGCGGTAATGGTCGGGCGCACGCATCAGGTGCGCGACCTGACCGTATTGGTGCGGCCAGCCGGAATACAGCCAGGACGCGCCGCGGTGATAGGTGGTCCCCACCGGGCCGATCAGGTCGAAGCGGGTAAGGTGGGCCCGCAGCCGGGTCTCGAAATCGGGGATCAGGATTTCGATATCATCATGGCAAAAGACCACATAGTCTCCGGTGGTCTGGGCGAAGCCACGATTGTACCCCTCGCACAGGGACCGGGCGTCATGGATGCCGACCACTTCATAGTCGCTGCCGTCGAGCAGGGCGGCCAGATTGGCGGTGATGCGGGCGAATTTGTCGGGGTTGATGCTGCAAATGACGAAGGACAGCCGCCCTCCCGGCTGGGGCCGGTCGCTGCGCATCGTCGGGCCGTCGTCCGACAGGGCCGGGTCGCTGGTCAGCATGTCGCCGATGGTGTTGAACATGGTTTGCCGGATGTCGTGCTGGTCTGGGTCAATACGCAAGCTTCGCTGGTAAGCGGCAATCGTCAGGGCGCGCATCTGCACCGATGGTTCCATGGAACAGAACCCGCTGAGCATGGCTCCCATCCAGTTCCATGCCTGGGTGCTGCCAGGATGCCACAGGGTCCATTGCTTCAGGCGCTCCAGTGCTTCGGCATAACGCTCGTGCTGGAGCAGCATGCTGCACAGGTTGAGCCACGCTGCATAGTTGGCTGGGTCGATCCGCAACGCCCTCAAGACGAGAGGCATGGGAGCGGTGCCGCTGCTGCGGCGCCGTTCGGCAACACCATAAAGCTGCCACGCATCGGCATTGTCCGGTGCCAGTGCCAGAACTTTCCGGTACAGAAGGGTGGCTTCGTCGAGCCGGGCTTCCCGGTGTCGTTCGAAGGCAAGATTCAAAAGGTCACCGACGGTCATGTCCGCCCCCATAGCAGATCATCCCATGCTTGGTCCATCCTACGCATCGTCCCAGCCGCTTTTCCGGATCGGAAATCTACCAGGCTTGCAATCGACGGACAGGGTGCTTGAACTGGCCGTCCATCTCTACCGGCAGGGGCACGTCCGCAAGACCGAGGCCCTGTATTGGCGGATTCTGATGGTGGAGCCGGCTCATCCGGTGGTTCTGCTCCATTTGGCGATCATAGCCGACACCTTTGGTCACCGGGCCGCGGCGTGGAGGCTGCTGCGGCGTAGTTTGACCGTGGCGCAGGGCTATGAAAACAGTTGGTATGTTCTGGGAAACATGCTGTTCGCGGACAACCTGTTCGAGGCCGCTCAGGCAGCGTTTCGCCGGGCCATCGCGCTTAACCCCGGTTTCCTGGATGCCTATAACAATCTGTCCGGTGTGCAGATAAACAGCGACGACATCGGCTTGGCGGTGACAGTGACCCGCCGGACCCTTGCCGTGAATCCACTGTTTGCCAAGGCGCGCCATAATCTGTGCATGTACAGCCTGTACCGTGGCGATGTGCCGGCGGATCAGGTGGCAGCGATTCACAAGGGGTATGCAGCCGCCCTGCCGCCGCCGGCGCCGGTGCCGCACGCCAACAGCCGGGATCCTGAGCGTCGTCTGGTGATCGGTTATGTTTCGGGGGATTTCCGCCAGCATGTGGCGGCGGAATTCATGGCGCCGCTTCTGGCGGCCCACGACCGCTCGCGGTTCCGCATCCACGCCTATTCCGAAACCCCCAGCCCCGATGCCGTCACCGCCCGCATCCAAACCCTGGTCGATCTCTGGCGCCCGATCCGCGGCCTGTCCGACGAGCAGGCCGACGCCCTGATCCGCGCCGACGGCGTGGACATCCTCATCGACCTCGCCGGCCATTCCGCCCACAACCGCCTGCCCCTGTTCGCCCGCAAGCCGGCACCGGTCCAGGCCACATGGCTGGGATACCCCGCCACCACCGGCGTCCCCGCCATCGACTACCGCATCGTCGACAGCATCACCGACCCCGAGGGTACCGCCGACGCCCACGCCTGCGAGGCCCTCGTCCGCCTCGACCCCTCCTTCCTGTGCTACCAGCCCCCCGCCGACGCCTCACCCATCGGGCCGCTTCCGGCGCAGCGCAACGGCTTCGTCACCTTCGGATCCTTCAACAACCTGCTCAAGACCAACCCGGCGACCATCGCCCTCTGGGCCGCCCTGATGGCCCGCGTCCCCGGCAGCCGCCTGATCCTCAAAAGCCGCCCCCTGGCCGATGCCGGTGTCCGCAACCGGGTGACCGCCCGCTTCGCCGCCGCCGGCATCGCACCCGAGCGCCTCGACCTCATCCCCTGGACCAGCGGCACCGCCGAGCATCTCGGCCTCTACAACCGCCTCGACATCGCCCTCGATCCCTTCCCCTACAACGGCACGACCACCACCTGCGAGGCCCTGTGGATGGGCGTCCCCGTCCTCACCCTGTGCGGTGACCGCCACGCCGCCCGCGTCGGCGCATCCCTCATGCGCGGCATCGGCCTTGGCTCCTTCGTCGCCCATGACCAGCCCGACTTCATCGAACGCGGTGCCCAGATCGCCGCCGACATCCAGGCTCTCGACGCCATTCGCCACGGCCTGCGACACCGTATGGCCGCATCGCCCTTGCGCGATGTTTCAGGCTTCACGCGCCGCTTCGAAGCCGCCCTCCGCGTCATGTGGCACCGCTGGTGCGACGGGCAGGGGCCGATGCCGTTCATCGTACGGATGCGCACTGACGGCGGTGCCCGTCTCTGATCTGCGCCATGGGGGCCGCGATGGCAGGCCCGGCCTGAGTCAGCCGCCCTTCGTCTGCCGGCTGTGCCAGCGCCAGGCACTGCGCACAATGGCATCGAAATCGGTGTGACGGGCCTTCCAGCCGAGAAGGTGGGCCGCACGGTCCGGCTGCGCCACCAATTCCGGGACATCACCGTCGCGGCGCGGTGATTGGGTGACCGGCACGTCCCGCGCGCCGACGCGGGCAACGGCATCCACCAACTCCCGGACCGACGTGCCCCGCCCGGTGCCCAGATTGATGGACGTGCTCTCTCCTCCGTTCAGAAGATAATGCAGGGCACGGACGTGGGCGTCGGCCAGATCCTCGACATGAATGTAATCACGAATGGCGGTTCCATCGGGCGTCGGGTAATCGGTGCCGAACACATGGAAGGCTGGAATCCGGCCCATGGCTGCGAAGATCGCCAGCGGCAGGGCATGGGTTTCCGGGGAGTGGGATTCCCCGATCTCGCCATCCTGGTCGGCGCCGCAGGCATTGAAATAGCGCAAGGCCACCGACCGCAAGCCATGGGCGGCCCCCGCATCGCGCAACAGGCATTCGACCATCCATTTGCTGGAGCCATAGGGGTTGGCAGGCGCCTTCGGATGGTCCTCGTCCAGGGGCAGACGCACGGGGGTGCCGTACACCGCACAGGTGCTTGAGAACACGATCTTGTCCAGCCCATGACTTTTCATGGCCTGGAGCAGGGTCAGGCTGCCTCCGACGTTGTTCTCGTAAAAGCGCAGAGGGTCACGCACCGAGCCGCCGACGTCGATGTATGCCGCAAAATGCAGCACGCATGCAGGGCGGTATTCTTCGAGCGTTGCCGACAGCCGGGCGCGGTCGCATAGATTCCCAACCACCAGAGGCCCCCACCGCACCGCATCCCGATGCCCGTGCTCCAGGCTGTCATAGGTCACCGGGGTGTGGCCGGCGGCTGCAAGTTGCTTGCAGGTGTGGCTGCCAATGTAACCGGCGCCGCCGGTTACCAGAACAACGGCCATGGGGATCCTCTCGTCGATAGGCGTCATCAAATGTCCAACCATAGCCAAGCCTGAGGCGATTGGCACGGGGCCTTGCGAAGTACCCATCCAAACGATAGAGGCAGCCGAGCCGCCGCGATCTGGTCCCCGGACCGGTGATGCCTCTTGCCGCATCAGCCCGGTTTGGGCAAAACAGTCCTGCTGCCTGTTCGGACGGGGCCGCCCGCGCCATCCGTTCGTAAGATGAAGTTCTGACCGGTAAGATGTTTCGGTGCGGGCGATACCCCGCATCGGGCCATGCCCCTTTTTGGAAAAGATGACCCATATGAAGCGCCTGCTGATCTCCAGCCCCAAAGGGGGGTGCGGTAAGACGATGATTTCCCGCAATCTGGCCGTGGCCGCCACTTTGGAGAACATTAAGGTCGCCACCCTGGATCTCGACCCTCAGGCCAGCCTGACCCGGTGGTGGAACAGGCGGGCGGAGGAGCGGCCCCCGATTGTGCATTACCAAGGCACCATGAGCGATGCTCAGGATGCCATGGCAGAGATCACCGGCCATGAGTTGCTGATCATCGATACGCCGACCGCGGTGGAAGAATATCCCCAGGGCATGAAGGCCCTGATCCTGGGAGCCGACCTGGTTCTGGTTCCCACCAAGCCCACCATGGACGATACCGACTCCACCATGGAATGGATGACCATGCTGCGCAGTTACGATCGCCCGGCCGCGTTCGTGTTGAACATGGCCAAGCTCCGGGCCCGGTCCTTGTCTGAGACCAAACGGCGCCTGAACGCCGTTGGCCGGATCTGTCCGATCGAAATCGCCGAGCGCGAGGACATGCATCGCATCGGTGCCGAAGGGCTCGGTATCCTGGAGGTCAGCCGCCATCCGGGGGGCGACGAGATCAGCGGCGTTTGGCAATTCGTCAAAAACGAGATGGGAGCCTGAGCCAATGGCTTTCACCCCTGTCAGCCGCGGCAAAGTCGCGGACATCCGCATCGACCGGATCGAGAACGCCGAAGTCCCTTTGACCCGGAAAGAGGATTTCATCCGCGAGATATCGAAGCTGTGGCAGGACACCTACAACCGTTTCGTCCTGATCGGCCGTTACCTGATCCGGGCCAAGGCCACGCTTCCCCATGGAGACTACCAGTCCATGATCGAGCGTGAGCTGCCGTTCGGGGTGAAGATCGCCCACCAGCTTCGTACCGTGGCGGAGGCGATCGACCAGGGCTCCCTGCCGGTCGAGCGGCTGCCCCACAGCTATTCCGTCATCTACCAGATCACCACCCTGAACGAGGCCGAGCGGGATATGGCGCTGCAATCCGGCGTCATCCGCCCCGATACCACGCGGGCCGAAGTGATCCAGTTCAAGCGCAGCGTCCGCACCACCCCTGACAGCCACCGCGCCGCGCTGGAGAGGGAGCGTAAGAAGCTGGTCAGCGACATCGAAACCTTGCGCAAGCGTCTGCGCGCCGTCGAGGATGAGTTGGGATACGGAGTTACCGAGATCGAGCTGTGATACCCCTTATCCCAGCCAAAGGGAAAGGGCGGATGGTGGGACCGCGGTAAAATGGCCGGGAGGTGCTGCTCAGGCGCAGTTTCTGCTGCGTTACGGGGCTCTCGGTTGTAGGTTCAAGGCAGGATTCATTGAAATTTCATATCAGGTCAGGAGACTGAACCGATCATTCCTGGCCTAAATACGCGGTAGTGGATCGGGATATTCACAGCAAGAGGCGCGAAGAGGGTGGCTGATACTCTGCTCGGGAGCGTGGTCGGGAATGTGGTGACGCTGAGCGAAAGCGGTCAGACCGCCGTTATCAGCGGCATCAGTTCTGTCTACGGCAGCGCGTTGCCGGACTATATTGAGATCAGTGGAGCCTCGTCCCTTTTCGTCACCGCGGTGGAGACGCTTCTGGGCAGCGCTGAGGCTGACATCGTGACGCTGGGCAATAACGGCAACACGATGCTTGCCCGCTGGCTCGACACGCTGACCGGTGGAACCGGGCGTGATTTCGTGCAGTTGGGGAGCCTGGGCAACACCATGACGGTGTTCAGGCTGGAAACCCTGCTGGGGGGGGCTGGAACCGACGTCATCACCCTGGGGACCGGCGGCAACACGCTCCTGGCCCGCTGGCTCGACACGCTGACCGGTGGAACGGGAGTCGATTTCGTCGAACTGGGAAACCTCGGCAACACGATGACCGTGACCGGGGTCGAGATCCTGTTGGGGGGTGAAGGTGCGGACGTGGTGACGCTGGGTGACGGCGTGAACACTATGATCGTCCGCTGGCTGGAAACCCTGACCGGCGGTATCGGGACCGACATCATCCTGCTGGGCAACCGGGGAAACACCACCGCCGTTTTCAACATTGAGTCCATCACCGGCAGCCTTAACACCGATGTCCTGACGCTGCAGGACAACGGCATCACCTTGAGCGTGGTGGCGGTAGAGACATTGCTGGGGGGGGGGAACACCGATGTTGTGACCCTGCGGAACGCCGGCTCGACCATGCTCACACGGTCGGTGGAAACGCTGACCGGTGGCACCGGCACCGATTTCATCACCTTCGGTGCCCGCGGCAACACCACCGCGGTGTCGAACCTGGAAATCCTGCTGGGCGGCGAGAACACCGACATCATCACGCTTGGCAACGGCGGCAACACCATGATTGTCCGCTGGATGGAAACCATTTACGGCGGGTCGAACGCCGATTATCTGCTGCTGGGGAATTTGGGCAGCAGCACCGTCGTCTTTGGCATCGAATCCATTACGGGAAGCCTGAACACCGATCTCATTACCCTGTCCAATACCGGGAACACCATGTCGGTATCGGCGGTGGAAAGCCTGTACGGCAGCGTCAATACCGACATCATTACCTTGACCGGCGTCGGAAGCACGCTGACCCTGGTGTCGATCGAATCCCTGTACGGCGATTCCGGGGCGGAATACATCACGCTGGACGACGCCCCCAACTCCCTGGTGGTGGCTGGTATTGATACGCTGCTGGGCAGTTCCAACACCGATGTCGTCACGTTGGGTGGTATGGGATCCACCATGCTGATCCGCAGCATTGAAACTGTGTACGGGGGAATCAACAGCGATTTCATTACCTTGGGCAACCGGGGGAACACCTCCTACATCGCCAATGTCGAAACCCTGCTGGGCGGTGGCAACACCGATATCGTGACGCTGGGGAACACCGGCAACACGATGATCGTCCGCTGGATGGAGACCCTGACCGGTGGCCTGAACACGGATGTGATGGTGTTGGGCAATCTGGGCAATACCTCGGTCTTCATCAGCGTGGAGACCATCACCGGCAGCCTGAACACGGACCTGATCACCCTTGGCAACACGGGTTCCTCCGTCACGGTATCGGGGGTGGAAAGCCTGTACGGCAGTTCCAACACCGATGTGGTCACCCTGACGGGGGTCGGCAGCACGCTGACCCTGGTGGCGATCGAATCCCTGTACGGCGATTCCGGGGCGGAATACATCACGCTGGGCAATGCCGGGACCACGCTGGTCGCCGCCGGTCTGGACACCCTGCTGGGCGGGCTGAACACCGATGTCGTGACGTTGGACAACGCCGGCAGCACCATGCTGATCCGGTCGATCGAAACCCTGTACGGAAGCACCAACACCGATGTGATTCTGCTGGGCAACCGCGGCAACACCAGCGTGATCACAGGTGTGGAAAGCCTGTACGGCGGCCTCAATACCGACATCATCACTTTGGGAAATGCCGGTATCACCGCCACGGTCGAGTGGGTGGAAAGCCTGTACGGCGGCCTCAACACCGACCTCATCACCTTGGGGAATGCCGGTAGCACGGTGTTCATCGTCGGGATCGAAAGCCTGACCGGTGGTGACGGCAACGACTGGATCAACCTCAGCAACGCCGGCACGTCCATCGTCATCAGCCGTGTGGAAACCCTGCTCGGAGGGTCGAACACGGACGTCATTACCCTGTCCGACAGCGGGACCACAGCGACCGTACGGTCACTGGAGACCGTCTACGGCGGGGCCGGCAACGATTGGCTCAATCTGGGCAATCGGGGCAACACCATGATGGTGTCCCGGGTCGAGACGCTGCTGGGCAGCAGCAACACCGATGTCGTGACGCTGGGAGGCACCGGCAACACCATGCTGGTGCGGCTGCTGGAAACCCTGACGGGGGGAACCAACACCGATGTGATCCTGCTGGGCAATCTGGGCAGCACCACGGTGATGACCTCCATCGAAAGCCTGGTCGGAAGCCTGAACACCGACGTCATCATTCTGGGCAACGGCGGTAGCACCATCGCCGCTTCGGCCATCGAAACCCTGACGGGGGGAAGCAACACCGATGTCATCACCCTGAACGGCGCCGGTTCGACGGTGACGGTCAGCGGGCTGGACAGTCTGTATGGCACCGGGCGGGAACTGGTGACCATCAGCAATGCCGGCAGCACCATGCTGGCATCAGGCATCGAAACCCTGTTGGGGGGCGATGGCACCGACATCATCACCTTGGGCAGTGGCGGGAACAGCATCCTGGTCCGGTCGGTGGAAAGCCTGTATGGCGGCTCCGGCCAGGATATCGTGCTGCTGGGCAACCGCGGCAACACCATGTTGATCGTCAGCGTGGAAACGCTGGTAGGCAGCCTCAACACCGATGCGATCACGCTGGGGGATGCCGGATCAACGGTGTCCGTATCGTCCGTCGAAACCCTCATCGGCGGTGCCAACACCGATGTGGTGACGCTGGACAACAACGGGACGACCTTTCTCGCCGTTGGGATCGAAAGCCTGTATGCCGGCGGCGGCTATGACATCATCACGTTGGGGGCTGCCGGTACCACCATCCTGATCCAGGATGCCGAGGTGATCCTGGGCGGTGCCAACACCGACGTGGTGACCCTGGGGGCCAGCGGTACCGCGACTGTGCGGGGGCTGGAAAGCCTGTATGGCAGTTCCGGGCAGGACTACATCCTGCTGGGGAACCAGGGCAACACCACCATGGTCCAGAAGGTTGAAACCCTGCTGGGTGGCGACAACACCGATATCGTCACGCTGGGGAGCGGTGGCAACAATGTGCTGATCCGGTCGGTGGAAAGCCTGTACGGGGGGGCCAACAACGACACGGTGCTGTTGGGCAACCGGGGCAACACCATGGTGCTGACCGGCATTGAGACGCTGGTGGGCAGCCTGAACACCGATGTCATCACGCTGCTCAATTCCGGAAACACCATAAACGTCACCGCTCTGGAAACCTTGTCCGGTGGTGCCAACACCGATGTGGTCACCCTGAGCGGCACCGGCTCCACCATGTTTGCCGAAGGGTTGGAGAGCCTGTACGGAACGGGCCAGGAATTCATCACCCTGGGCGATGCCGGTTCCACCATGCTGGCTTCGACCATCGAAACCCTGCTGGGCGGTGACGGCACCGATGTCATCACCCTGGGCAACGCCGGGGGCAACATCCTGGTGCGGTCGCTGGAAAGCCTGTACGGCGGCAGCGGAAACGATGCGGTCACCCTGGGCGGGCGCGG
The DNA here is from genome assembly GCF_025961205.1 of Azospirillum fermentarium. Taxonomy (NCBI): domain Bacteria; kingdom Pseudomonadati; phylum Pseudomonadota; class Alphaproteobacteria; order Rhodospirillales; family Azospirillaceae; genus Azospirillum; species Azospirillum fermentarium. The sequence goes on along the minus strand of NZ_JAOQNH010000004.1, from coordinate 28,304 downwards.
CAACACGACCCTGGTCCAGGGGGTGGAGACCCTGACCGGATCGTTGAACACCGACATCATCACCCTGGGGCCGGCGGGGGCCACCCTCACGCTGTCGCGGATCGACAGCCTGTACGGCAGCGCCAACACCGACGTGCTGACGCTGGCATCCACCGGCAACACCCTGTTCGTGCAGGGTGTGGAGGGCCTCTACGCCACGACCAACACCGACGTGGTGACCCTGGGCAATGTTGGGAACACCGTCACCGTATCCGGGCTCGAAAGCCTGACCGGGGGGGTGAACACCGACATCATCACCCTGGGACCGGCAGGCTCCACCACCCAGGTGGAAGGGGTGGAGGCGCTTTACGGCGGGAGCGGTTCCGACTTCGTGACGCTGACGGGACAGGGCTCCACCATGACGGTGGGGCAGGTCGATACGCTGCTGGGCGGGCAGAACACCGAAGTTGTGACCCTGGCCGATGCCGGCAACACCATGCTGGTCCGGGCGCTGGAAACGGTGTACGGCGGCCTGAACACCGACGTGCTGACGTTGGGGGGACAGGGAAACACCACGGTTCTCCAGTCTGTGGAGGCGGTGTACGGTGGCATCAACACCGATATCATCACCTTGACCTCCACGGGTTCCACCTTGACGGCCAGCGGGTTGGACAGCCTGTACGGCGGTGCCAACACCGATGTGGTCACCCTGAGCGGCACCGGCTCCACCCTGTTCACACAGGGGCTGGAGAGCTTGTACGGGACGGGCCAGGAATTCGTCACGCTGGGCAATGCCGGTTCCACCATGCTGGCGTCGACCATCGAAACCCTGCTGGGCGGTGACGGCACCGATGTCATCACCCTGGGCAACGCCGGGGGCAACATCCTGGTGCGGTCGCTGGAAAGCCTGTACGGCGGCAGCGGAAACGATGCGGTCACCCTGGGCGGGCGCGGCAACACGACCCTGGTCCAGGGGGTGGAGACCCTGACCGGATCGTTGAACACCGACATCATCACCCTGGGGCCGGCGGGGGCCACCCTCACGCTGTCGCGGATCGACAGCCTGTACGGCAGCGCCAACACCGACGTGCTGACGCTGGCATCCACCGGCAACACCCTGTTCGTGCAGGGTGTGGAGGGCCTCTACGCCACGACCAACACCGACGTGGTGACCCTGGGCAATGTTGGGAACACCGTCACCGTATCCGGGCTCGAAAGCCTGACCGGGGGGGTGAACACCGACATCATCACCCTGGGACCGGCGGGCTCCACCACCCAGGTGGAAGGGGTGGAGGCGCTTTACGGCGGGAGCGGTTCCGACTTCGTGACGCTGACGGGACAGGGCTCCACCATGACGGTGGGGCAGGTCGATACGCTGTTGGGCGGGCAGAACACCGAAGTTGTGACCCTGGCCGATGCCGGCAACACCATGCTGGTCCGGGCGCTGGAAACGGTGTACGGCGGCCTGAACACCGACGTGCTGACGTTGGGGGGACAGGGAAACACCACGGTTCTCCAGTCTGTGGAGGCGGTGTACGGTGGCATCAACACCGATGTCGTGACGCTGACAGGCATCGGATCGACCATGCTGGTGAGCGGGATCGAAACCCTGACGGGTTCCGCCAACACCGACGTGATCACCCTGGGAGCGGTGGGAATGACGATGCTGGTGGCTGGGATCGAAACCCTGACCAGCTCGTCGGCCAATGATGTCATCACCCTGGCGAACGTGGGCTCCACCATTACCATCAGCGGGCTGCGCACCCTGTATGGCGGCGTCAACACCGATATCGTTACCCTGGCGGCATCGGGAAACCTGACCATGGAACGGGTGGACGTGCTGTACGGCAGTGGCGGCAACGACGTGGTGACCCTGGGCAACGGGGGCAGCACGGCCCTGGTGCAGGCGGTGGAATCGATCTATGGGGGGCTCAACACCGATATCGTTACCCTGGCGGCAACCGGCAGCACTATCCTCGTGTCGCGTCTGGAAAGCCTTTATGGCGGTGCCAACACCGATGTGGTGACTCTGGCGTCCACCGGCAACAGCATGCAGATTACCGGGATTGAAACCCTGGCCGGCGGTACGGGCACGGATATCATCACCCTGAGCGCGGCGGGCAACACCCTGGTGATTTCGGGAGTGGAAACCCTGCTCGGCGGGTTGAACACCGACATCCTGACCCTGGCATCGGCCTCCAACCTGACGGCCGAGGGGCTGGACACGCTCTACGGCAGCAGCGGCGGCGATATGGTGACTCTGGGAAACCGGGGGTCGACGGTGGTGGTGACGGGGGTGGAAAGTCTTTACGGCGGCGACAACACCGATATCGTCACCCTGGCCGCCGCCGGCAGCACCATGTCGGTGATGAAGCTGGAATCGGTGTATGGCGGCGCCAACACCGATATGATCACCGTGACTCAAGGGGCGGCCGCGTTCCTGGGCGGGGCCGGGGCTGATCAGATCACCTTCGCGTCCGGTGCGACCGGCAACACTGTTCTGTTCTCCAGCGACACCGATGGGGCTGCGGCAGGGACCACCACCGGCTATGACCGCATCAGCAATTTCCACCAATCGGGTGACGTGATCCGGTTGAGCGGTGCCCTGCGCACCGCGCTGGACGGCAACTCCAACGGCACGATCGCGGTCACCTCCAGCGCCCAGAGCGCGGTCAACCTGTCCACCAGCGAGGCCGTGCTGCTGACCACGGCGGTGGGGTCGGGTAATCTGGTCAACACCAGCTTCACCGGCCTGATCACGGCCATGGGTAATCTGACCGCCACGGGCGGCACAGCCCTGGTGGTGGCCAACGACGGCACCAATTCGGCTGTCTATGTCGTGAGCGATGGCGATACCAGCGGCACGGTATCGGCCAGTGAGATTACCCTGCTGGGGTTGTTCTCCAACGTTATCTTGACGAGTGGTAATATTTCGTAAAAACAACCTTTGGGCACGAGGCGGGTGATACAGACACCCACCTCGTGTCCTGTGCCTTGGTTTCTTCTTCCTGCCCGCTCTGGCCTTGCGCTAGAGTTTGTTGGTGATGTCCCGGACAAGGAATGGCACCAGAACGGTGGCTCCATCCTTTCCGGCCTATGCGGCAGGAGCGGTCGATTTCATGCCCACGCCTACGTCCGGCAGTTCTTATTCCTCGGTTTCCCTGCCGTCGGTCACCACGGTGGATGCCCTGCTGATCGGAACGAAATGGGGAAGCACCGGTGCGGGAAATGGTGTGACGGTAAGCTACAGCTTCCCCACCGCCACCAGCACGTGGTCAACCAATTCGTCGTCGGGGTATGGTCCCGTCTTCGGCAGCGGTGAGCCGTGGAGTTCTTCGTACGCGCCGTTGAACAGCACCCAGCAGCAGGCGTTCCGTTCGGCCCTGCAGGCCTGGGCCAACGTTGCCAACATCCAGTTCAGCGAAGTCACCGAAACGTCGTCGCTGGTCGGGGATATCCGGGTTGCCTTCACCTCCCTCTCGTCCAGCTATTCCGCCTGGGCTTATTACCCCCAGTCCGGGGCGAAGTCGGGGGATGTGTGGCTCAACGTGGCGGAAAGCTCGAACAACAACCCCTCGGTCGGCAGCTTCGGCTTCATGACCATGATGCATGAGTTGGGGCATGCCTTGGGGCTTAAGCATTCCTTCGAGGCGGAACCCGACAACAGCACCGTGATGCCCTCAGCTTATGAGAGCCGGCGCTACACGGTCATGTCCTACACCGATGCCGTGTATGCCAATGCCGAACCGTCCACGCCAATGCTCTACGACATCCAGGCGATCCAATACCTCTACGGCGCCAACACCAGCTACAACACCGGCAACAACACCTACAGCTACAGCAACTCCGTCGAGGTGATGGAGACGATCTGGGATGCCGGGGGCAATGACACGCTGGACGCCGGCAACCAGACTCTCAATGTCACTCTCGACCTGAGGGCTGGGCATTACTCATCCATCGGCATCCGCAGCGGCGGTGTGGCCGCGGTGGACAACGTTGCCATTGCCTTCAACGTTACCATTGAAAACGCCGTCGGCGGCAGTGGCCACGACCTGATCTATGGCAATGAGGCGGCCAATGTTCTGACCTGCGGCAACGGGGACGACACCATCTACACTATGGGTGGAAACGACACCGTGTATGGCGGCAGCGGCGGCGACACCGTGCATCTGGGGGATGCCGGAGGGACCGTTCTGCTGTCGGGGATCGAAGCGGTGGTCGGCGGTGCCGGGTTCGATCTGGTCACGGTGGACGCCAACGCCCTGCATGTGTCCGGCGCCGTGGACGCCCTGATCGGGGCTGGTACCGCCGAGGTGGTGACCCTGCAGGACGGTGGGTTGACCTTGATCGTCGCGTCGCTGGAAACACTGATCGGCGGTTCGGGGACGGACCGTGCGAACCTGGGCAACCGGGGCAACACCACGGTGGTCAGCGGCATGGAGATCGTCATCGGCAGCTTGAACACCGACGTGATCACGCTGTCCGACATTGGCGCGACGATTACCGCCTCGCGCCTGGAAACGCTGATCGGCGGTTCGGGAACGGACCGGGTGAACCTGGGCAATCTGGGCAGCACGACGGTGGTCAGCGGCATGGAGATCGTCATCGGCAGCCTGAACACCGATGTGATCACGCTGTCCGACATTGGCGCGACGATTACCGCCTCGCGCCTGGAAACGCTGATCGGCGGTTCGGGAACGGACCGGGTGAACCTGGGCAATCTGGGCAGCACGACGGTGGTCAGTGGCATGGAGATCATCATCGGCAGCCTGAACACCGATGTGATCACGCTGTCCGACGCAGGGAACACGTTCATCGCATCGCGTCTGGAAACGCTGATCGGCGGTTCGGGGACGGACCGGGTGAACTTGGGCAACCTGGGCAGCACCACCGTTCTGTTCGGCATTGAGGATATCGTCGGCAGCCTGAACACCGATTTGATCACCCTGGGAGCTGCCGTGCAGGGGTTGCGCATTCAAGGGGTGGAGACGTTGAGCGGCAGCTTCGGCGACGATGGGGTGACGGTGGCCTTGGGCGGCGGTATGACGTTCCAGGGCGGAGCCGGCGCCGACGCTCTGACCCTGACCACCGCAGCAGCCATGGATGTGGTCGAATTTTCCAGCGCCGCGGATGGAGCGGGGGCCGGAGCGTCCATCGGTTTCGACCAGATCTTCAATTTTCAGAGCGGTACGGATGTGGTGGGAATCAGCGGCAGCTTGCGTTCTTCCCTGGACCGGGACGGCAATGGCACCCTGACAGCCGTGGCTCGGGGCACCAATGGAATTGTTTCCGGACGTGACGAGTTGGTCGTCCTGAACGGTAGCCTGTCGTCCCTTGCCGATACGGAACTGGCAACCGTGCGGGCTGCTGTCGGTACGGTTACGGGTGGGGTGGCGGCCCCGTTCCTGCTGATAGGCAATGACACGGTCTCAACCGGTCTTTACCTCGTGTCGGACGGTGGCGATGGAAGCATCGGGGCGGCGGATATCCGTCTTCTGGCGACATTCTCCGGTTCGCTGTTGTCCGCCTCCGACATTCGGCTGGTATAGGATTGGAGTATCCGGGGGAACCTCCCCTCATCCTTTGCCGTCCGGTTTCCCATCCCGACCGTCATAACGAGCGAGCAGGGGGGCCTGCCGCTTCATGATCCGCTCAAGGGCGATCAGGGCGTCATCGACGCCTTCCGCCGGTTCAACCCACTGATCCGGTTCGGGGAACGGTGCCGGCGTGGTCGAAACGGGGGCCGTGGCAAGATCGCGCTCGGGGAGAGGGTGACGGGGCTGCGGTGCCACTTCCCCCAGCATCGGTGCCAGATCCTCGGCGACGAACACCCGGTGGGTGCGCCGGCGAGTGATCTCCACGGTGATCTCCAGCCGTTGCAATTCCTCCAACAGGTCCGTGGCGGCGCTGGTGGCGCAGCGCAGCCGGGCGGCCAGCCGGGCCGGGCCGATCACCCCTTCGGCCGCCACGGCGTCGATGGCCCGGCGGATGCGGGCATCGCGCCGCCGGTCACCGACACGCCGGCGCCAGCCGCGCCAGCGATGAAGAAGGGCGATGAGGCTCTCCTCCCCCCGCTCCGCCTGCTGAGCCAGACCATTGAGGAAGTCCACCAGCCAGACCCCGCCCGGCGTGGCCCGGCGGATGGCTTCGGCCCCGTTCAGGCAGGGCAGCGGTAACGGCGTCATCCCCTGGGCGGCGAGGAAGCGGGAGACCGCCAGACAGGCGCTGCTGCGGTCGCCACCCGCCTCCAAATGGCTGAAGAAGCCGAGACCACAGGCGATCAGCACCGCCTGCCCCGCCGTGGCGTGGGCGGTCTCCATGTGAGCGAGGGCGTCGTCCGTGCCGGTCGGGGCGTGGGCAACGGCGTCGGTGCCGGCGAGCATCTGCCGCATGATATCGAGCGCCAGCATGGTGGCGCCCCAGTCACGCATGGTCCGCACCGGCACCTGGGCCAGCAGGGTGCGCAGACGGTTGGGGTCGACGCGGCGCCCCTGGATACCGGCGATCTCGGCGGTCGCCTCGATCCGTTGGCGGTGCAGCCACGCCGCCAGCACCGGGGTCACGGCGGTGGCCTGGGCGAGCCGGCCGACGGCGCCGGCGGCCCGTTCAAGCGGGGAAAAAAGGGGTGTCGGATCGACGGGACCAAAAACCATATTTCGTTTAATATCAATATATTATACTTTTTCAAAGCCATAAAATTCAGAACATGTCCAGTTTATGGCTCCTTATGTATGGCAGTCTGGTGATAATTTCCACTATCGCCAGATAAAGAGAGCGTGGGCTATGATCCGGGCACGTGCTCGCATCCCATAAGGGCCTGCCGGATGACCGTTCCACCGCCTCTTCCCGCTGTCGCCGGGCTCCCCTCTGCGCTTGAGACCGAGCTTCATCCGCAGCTACCGGTCAGCCTGACCGTGGCGCGGCGGCTGGTCCCCTGGTGGCGGTCGCTCCAGCGCAACGCGCCCGCCAACACCGCCCGCGCCCTGTGGGCCGATGCCCGGCATTACATCCGCTGGTGCGGGGGCCATGGCCGGGTGGCGGTGCCAGCGGTGCCGGAAACGGTGATCGCTTACCTCGGAGCCCTCGCCACCGATGGCGGGCGGGACCGGCAGCCGGCGGCCTATGGCACGGTGGCACGCCGCAAATCCACCATCGCCGCCCTGCATGAGGCCGCCGGCCTGCCTGATCCCTGCAAGGACCGGCTGGTCCGGCTGGAGATGAAGGGCCTCGCCGCCCGTCTTGGCCGCCGCCCGGTGCAGGCGGTGGGGCTGCGCCGTGAGGACGTGCGGGAGATCCTCGCCGCTCTCGACCGGGCCGATGATCCGGCAGCGGTGCGTGACGCCGCGCTGATTGCCGTCGGTTACGACACGCTACGCCGCCGGGCCGAACTGGTAGGACTGGCCGTCACCGATGTCCAGGCCGAGCGCGACGGCAGCGGCCGGCTGTTCGTCGCCCGTTCCAAGACCGATCAGGCCGGGCAGGGCCGCTGGTGCTGGCTGGGGCCTGACACCATGGCCCGCGTTCAGTGCTGGCTGCGGCTGCGCGCGTCTCTGCTCGACGAGGCATGGGCGGAGGGGGATCGGTTGATGCGCCGTTGCGGCCGCGGTGATGCCGCCCGGCGTGCCCGGCTGGAACGCCGGCAGGAGCGCTTGCAAGCCTGCCGTCCGGTGCTGTGGCTGCAGATCGGCACCGACCGGCTGACCCGTGCCACCGGGGCGGTGCTGGGGCCGCTGGCGGTGGCGGGGCCGGACCCCGGCAAGCGGGTGGGCGAGATTTTCAAGGCGCGGGCCAAGGCCGTGGGGGTTGAGGAAGCCGGCGTGCCGGGCGAAGGAGCGGTGTCCGGGCACAGCCTGCGGGTTGGGGCGGCACAGGATCTGCTGGCCGCCGGCTTCGGCCTGCCGGCCATCCAGCAGGCCGGTGATTGGACCTCCCCCACCATGCCCGCCCGTTATGGCGAACGCATCGCCGCCGGCGAGGGCGCCATGGCCCAACTGGCGGAGAAGCAGGGGCGCAGGGGCGGGCAGTAACTGAACCGCACCGGGTTTGTCGGAGGCTGATTTTCGACAGTTATCCGCGGCGTGTGGCCGGTTACAGCCCCAGAACCACAGCCAGGTGAACCATGCGGTCCCGCGGTGCCCCCGCCGACACCGGGCGAAGCTGGACACCGTAATCGAAACTGGCGCTGACATAGGATTCCAACGCATAGCGGAAGCCCGCCCCGACGCTGCTCAGGGTGACGGAACGCGCCTGCCCGCCGACATCGGTGCGGTTCGACACCCGGCCCGTGTCGAAGAAGAGATGGGGGCGCAGGGAGTCACCGATGCCCGCCTGTCCGGGCAGCAAGCCGGCGATACCGATGTCCGGCAACAGGACTTCGGTGCTGAGCAGCAGGCCGCTGTCGCCGTTGGCCGCACGCTCCTTGTAGCCGCGCACCGTGGATGCCCCGCCGATGCCCAGTTGCTCGCTGCTTTGCAGGGGGGCCGAGGCGATTTGCGCCTGTCCGCGCGCCGACAGGCCGAAGCCGTACGGCAACGTGACCTGGCGGTCAAAGCCCAGACGGCCGTAATAATAATGGGGCCGGCTGCCGTCCCGGCCCCCGCCGCCGGTGAAGGCATCGCGCGTGTTGCCCGGCGTCACGCCGCCCGGACTGGCGATCACGCTGAGGCTGAGGCCGGTGCTGCCCCAGGCATCCGGCAGCCGCCCGGTGTATTCGGCAACCCCCTGGGCGATGTCGATGTGGTTGCCGTAGATCCGCGTCCCACCGAAGTCGAGGTTGTTGTTCGTGCGCTTGAAATCGGTGCCCAGGCTCATTTCGTGCCGGTAATCCCCCATCCGCGGCAGAGGTGCGGTGTACCGGGCGCCGACCTGCCAGCTGATGCCGGTCATGTTCAGGCTGTCGGCCAGGGTGGGAACCGTCCGCGAATAGGCGCCGAACAGGTTGACCCGGTCCCCCCACGGCAGCGGAGCCGTGTAGCTGCCGGAATGGGCAAGGTAACGCGGTTCGTCCGGCCGCCCTTCGGCATCGGGCTTCGAACGCCACGGCAGCGCATCGGAGCTGCCGGTGATCTGGTAATTGAGCATGTGGCCCAACCCGAACACATTGCCCCAGTTGAACCCGGCCATCAGACGCCCGGTCCCCGAAGCCGGGGTGCCGGTGTTTTCGAAGCCTGTGTAGACGCGCAGCGGGAAACGGTCGACGGTCCGCAGCACGATGTCGCTTTCCCCTACCCGCTCGCCGCGCTGATAGACCAGATCGACCCGCCGGAACGGGTTCTGGTTGAGGGCGTTGACATCGTCCAGCAAGGTGCTGGAACGGATGCGGTCACCGCGGTGGGTTCGGATGCCGGCCAGCAGCAGGTCGTCGGAAAACCACTGGTTGCCCTCGGTCCGGATGGTGCCGGCGGTGAACTCCATGACCAGGATCTGGACCGTGCCGTTGGTGATGTCCTGCTTGGGCACGATCACATCCACCAGCGGATGGTCGTGCTCACGGAAATAGACGACGGTCAGGCTGACGATCTCGTTGAGCCGGTCGCGGGTCAGCGGCTGGCCCAGATAGGGTGCCACCAGGGCACGGAACGCCGTCTCGTCCAGAACATCGATCCGGCCGGTGTCGATCCCATCCCGGGGGACGCCGCCGGGCAGGATCTGGTCGGCATGCGGGACGAAGGACACACCCTTGAGCGCCGGCAGCAGAACATCGCCACCCCCCCGCCGGGCTGCCGGCAGTGCGGGGGGCGGCAGGCTTTGCAGCTCCGGGTTGGGGGGAAGCTCCTTGGGGGCGATGCGCTGGAAATCCTGGGCCGGGGCCGGGCCGGCGACGGCAGCGGCCAGCAGCGCCGTGTTGAGCAATAGGACGCGGTGCAATCGGGTCGAAACAGTCATCAGTCGCGTTCTTTCTGGTCGGCACCAGCGCCGCCGGTGGCGTTGGTGCCGGCGTTGACGACGGACACGCTGGGGCGGTCGTCGGAGCTGAAGGTGGTGAAACTGGTGCTGGCGGCCAGCGCACCTTCGGAACCGGAACCGATGGCCGCCGCCGTACCGCCACCCGCCTGCGCGGGTGCGGTCGCCACCTGATAGTTAGCCGGCTGGCTGTAGATGACCTTGAACCCTCCGGCATCGACCGCCGCCTCGATCCGGCCCCCGGACGCTGCCGGGGCCTGGGCCGTGACGACGGAGGCCGGGCCGCCGGCTCCCCCGCCGGACAGGACCATGGGGGTCACGGGCACCGCCACCGGGCCGCCGGTTCCGGCATTGCCCGCCGCGACCGTGGACGGCGACGATGCCGGTGCGACGAAGCCGGAGGAAGCGATGGCTGTGGTGCTGTTTCCCAACGGATTCTGGAACCCCGTCGCCGAACTGGTCCCGCCCGTCGCCGTCCCGCCGAGGGCGGGCGTCGGGACATAGGTGGTGGGGGCCGGCATCACGGTCAGGATGCCGTTGCCATACCGGATGGCGTAGTTGTCCGCGAAGGCGCCGGACGGAACGATGGCGTAGGGTCCGGCCGGGCTGGAGGCCGAGGCCGCGGTGGAGAACGTCAAGCCACGGACCACCGAGGCGCCGTCGCCACGCACCAGCCCGCTGTAGGTGGCGGTGAACGGCGGGTTCGCGTTGCCGGTGAGCCGTTGCGTGCTGTTCCCCTGAATGAACAACTCCGCCTGCGCGATCGTCAGTATCTCACCCGTGAAGGAAAGGGTGTAGTTGCCGTTGGCCGCCAGGGTGCCGCGCCCGATGGTGTAGCGCCCGGCGTTTTCGCCTGCGGTCCGCTGCAGGCCACCGCTCAGCACCGACGCGGCGCTGTCGCCCGCCACCAGCCCGGTCACCGTGTAGCCCAGAACCGGGTCGGCTTGCCCATAGGTCTTGCTGGCGCCGGTGGCCAGGACGCTCAGCGCTGCCGGGGTGATCGCCAGAGTCCCATCCGTGAAGGAAAGGCTGTAATTGGCGCTGGTGGCCGCCAGGGTGCCGCGCCCGATGGTGTAGCGCCCGGCGTTTTCGCCCGCGGTCCGCTGCAGGCCACCGCTCAGCACCGACGCGGCGCTGTCGCCCGCCACCAGCCCGGTCACCGTGTAGCCCAGAACCGGGTCGGCTTGCCCATAGGTCTTGCTGGCGCCGGTGGCCAGGACGCTCAGCGTTGCCGGTGTGATCGCCAGAGTCCCATCCGTGAAGGAAAGGCTGTAATTGGCGCTGGTGGCCGACAGGGTGCCGCGTCCGATGGTGTAGCGCCCGGCGTTTTCGCCCGCGGTCCGCTGCAGGCCACCGCTCAGCACCGACGCGGCGCTGTCGCCCGCCACCAGCCCGGTCACCGTGTAGCCCAGAACCGGGTCGGCTTGCCCATAGGTCTTGCTGGCGCCGGTGGCCAGGACGCTCAGCGTTGCCGGTGTGATCTCCAGTGCCCCGTCCGTAAAGGAAAGGGTGTAGTTGGCGCTGGAGACCGCCAGGGTGCCGCGTCCGATGGCGTAGCGTCCGACGTTTTCCCCCGCGGTCCGCTGCAGGCCACCGTTCAGCACCGACGCGGCGCTGTCGCCCACCCCCAGCCCGTCCACCGTGTAGGCCAGAACCGGGTCGGCCTGACCGTAGGTCTTGGTGATGCCGTTGGCAGAGACGGCCAGCGTCGCGCGGGCGATGTCGCCCTGTCCGGTGATGCCCGACACGGTGTAGCCGTAGACCGGCTTGCCGTTTGCATCGGTGGCCGAAAGGGCCGACGGTCCGCCGGTAAAGGTCACCGTCTTTCCGGTGCCGGCGTTGCGGTCCGCATAAGAACCGCTGCCGGCGCTGACGGTCGCCGTGACCGTATCGCCGTTGATGCCGGACCCGGACCCGGACAGGCTGCGGTAACCGTCGCCGACGGCGGTGGTGCCGTCGTATGTCTTGCTGCCGACACCGCTGACGGTGATGCCGACGGTGGGGGCGGTGCTGTAAAGGAAACCGCTGCCGCTGACGCTGGCCGGCGCGGTGTTGGCATAGGTGGCGTTGTAACGCCGCCAGTCGTAGGTGGCCATTTCCCCGCTGTTGGACCGCGGATCGCTGGAATAGACCAGCCAGCGGCCGGTGCCGAGGGACAGGACGCTGTTGCCGGCCTGGTTGGTGAAGTTCCCCGAACTGCCGGCCCTCAGGATGATGTTGCCGGTGCCGGTGGTCGTCAGCCGGGCGCCCGCCCCCAGGGTCAGGCCGCCGCCGAACAGGGTGATGTCGGCGTTCTGGGCGGTGATCCCCACGCCGGCCGACAGCGGGCTGGTGGTGGTGAGCGAAACGGCGCCGAGCGCCGTGCCGGCGCCAAGCGCGCCGTTCAGGGTGATGGTGCCGCTGCCGGCGGTCATGGCGAGCGCCCGCACCGTGGCGCTGCTGTCGGAATCGATGGTGTTGACGGAAATCCCGCCGTTCCCGGCACTGGTGTCCAGGGTGACGTCGCTTTTCAGCGTGACCGCTCCGGCCCCCAGGGCGATGCCCCCGGCGCCGTTGGTGGTGATCGCGCCGCCAAGCGCCGTGGCGCCCGTGCCCGTCAGCGACAGCGCCTTCAGCGCCTTGCCGGCCCCGATGGCCCCGTTGAGCGCGACGGCACCGGAGCCGGACGCGATGGTCAGGCTCCGCGCGGTGGCGCTGCTGTCGGAATCGGCGGTCCCCATGGTGACCGCACCGTTGCCGGCACTGGTGTCCAGGGTGACGTCGGCCCCCAGCGTCACCGCCCCCGAACCGAGGTCGATGCCGCCCGCCCCCGTGGTGGTGACGGACCCGTTCAGCGTGACCGCACTGACCGAAAGATCGGTGAGGTTGTTGGGCAGCGAGGACAAGGGCGACGGCTTCATCGACGCCAGCGCCAGGGATTTCAGGGCGTGCTGGGAACCGGCCGCCCCCAGAGTGACGTCGTTCCCGATGCCGGTGTAGAGCGTCAGGGCGCGGGGCGTGGAGCCGCTGTCGGAATCCACCGTTCCCAACCGGATCGGGCCGCCGGCGGTATAGACGAACTGCCCGTTGTTGTTGTAGCGGCGGTAGCTCCGCAGGCCCACGTCGGCCCCCAGGACCACCCGCCCCGGAATGAGGATGCCGCCGGTCCCATTGGCATAGATATCGCCCGACAGCGTGGTCGTGCCGGTGGTGTTGATCGCCACCGTGTCGAAGCTGTAGTAGCCGAGGACCGTCTGGTTGAGGGCACCCACCGAGACATCGCCCGATCCCGCGTTCAGGGTCAGGCTGGAAAAGAGCAGGCCGCCGGGAACCGACGCATCGGAACGGGAATAGGCGCTGGCGCTGCCCAGGGCGATGCCGCCGCTGCCGCTGGTCAGGGTCAGGTCGTTGTAGACCAGCAGGCTGCCGGAGATGTCGATGGCGTTGCCGGCGGTGATCGCATCGCCGTAGACGTTGGTCTGGCGGGCGCGGATGGTCAGCGACGCCGGGGTCTGGAGGGAGGGGGGCGGCACCACCTTGCGCAGCAGGATGGCCCCGGTTCCCACGTTGATGGTGGCGTTCCCGCCCAGATAGGTGATGGCGCCGCCGGCGTTGTCGGCCAGCGCGATCAGGTTGTTGGTGGCGGCCAGCGTCCCGCTCAGCGTCACCGAACCCACCGTCGAATCGAAACTCGCCCCGTTGGTGAAGGTGTAGGTCTTGGTGGCGTCGGTGAACGTCGCACTGGTGTTGGAGAAGGAGCCGGAGTTGACCGTGACCGTATCGTTGAAGACGGTGCCGCCGGTTGCCCGCTTCACGGTCAGGTACTGGCCGATGGTCAGCGCCTTCTTGAACTCCAGCACACCGCCGACGCCGGTCTGGCCGGGGTCGTAGCCGCCGGAATACAGGCTCTGGCCAATGGTCACCGTGTCGTTGAAGGTGGCGTTCCCGGCTGTGTCGATCTCGACCACGGCCAGGGAATTGGTGTCGCCGACCTTGCCGTTGAAGGTGATGTCGCCGGTGCCGGCGGACAGGTACAGGTATTGGGTGTTGCTGGTGCTGCCGTTGACCGGTCCGTCGAAGGTGATGGCGCCGTTGCCGCCCTGGGTGCTGATGACCGCCTGCTGGGAACTGCTGGTGACCACCGGTCCGGTGAAATGGACCGGGCCGTTGACCCGGATCCCCTTGCCCTGGGTGCTGTCGCCCCGCATCAGGGTGGTGGTGCCGGTGGAATCCACGGTCAGCGCCGTCAGCCTGTTCGTGGCGTCGTTGCCGATGTAGTTGTCGAAGGTCACGGCCCCCGCCCCGGCGGTGAGGGTCAGGCTGTCCCCCGTCGCGGCGTGGGCATCGACGAAGCCGTTGTGCAGGGCGATGAGGCCGCCTCCGCTGGTCAGGGTCCGGGCACCGTTCACCGTCAGGGCCTGCAGGTTGCCGGTGATGTCGATGGCGCCGCCGGTGCCGCCCGTCCGCACGGTGCTGATGTCGGCGGCCAGTTCGACCCCGTTGTTCTGCCCGTTGAAGGCGATGGCGCCGCCGCCGGTGCTGACCGGCTGATTGACCTGGACCTTGGAGGTGGCGGAAAAGGCGAGGCTGAGGCCCGCCGTTCCCGACGCAGGGGCAATCGCACCGTTGACGATGACGTTCTTGGCCGCGGTCAGGGTCAGGGTGCGGTTGAGCGTCCGGTCGGTGGCGAACGAGATGCCGTCGGCGATGGTGATGTCGCCGTGGGTGGCGTCCAGCCCGCCCTGGGTGGAGATGCTGACGTCGCCGCTGTTCAGCGCCGTCAGGATGGTCGAGATCGCCACGGTGGCGGCGGTTGACGTATCGTTTGCCGTCCACGGCGACCCACCCGTGACGATGTTGGTGTCGGGACCGGCGGTGCTGATGACCAGATCGAACGGGTCGATCAGCCACTGTCCCGCTGCTCCCTTGTCCGCGCCTGCGTCCGGGGGGGCCGTTACATCCAGGTGGGCGGCGGAGGTTTCGATGAACCCGCCGTCACCGCCGTTGACGCCGCCGCGGGCGGTGACGGTGCCGTGAACCTGGGCCGTTTCGGCGCCGTACACCACGACCTGCCCGCCCTTGCCCCGGTCGGTGGCGTCGGCGCGGACGGTGGCGTTCTTCTGGACCAGCACCTTGCGGCTGTTGGGCAGGGGGCCGGCCCCGCGGGCGTCGCCGCCGACCTTCACCGACCCGCCACCCCCCGGCCCCGAGGCGTTGATGGACGAACCGTCCATCAACCCAACACGGTCGCCGGTCATCGTCACCGTGCCCCCGGTCTTGCCGGCGCCGGTGGCGCGCGCGTCGATCGTGCCGGTGTGCTGGATGGTGCCGCGGGGTGCTTGAACCGCCACCTGCCCGCCCGCGCCATCGGCGTTCCGCGCGGCCAGGGTGCCGGAATTGGTGATGTCGCCGTCCTCGGTGGTCAGCAGGATGCGCCCACCCCGTGTTTCGGAGCCGGTGGCGCGGACGATGCCGCCATTGTTGCCGGCCAGGGCGTAGATATTGCCGCCGGCGGCCTTCAACTCCGCCTGGGCGGCCTCGATCACACCCTGGTTGTCGATCCGGCCCACACCGGCCCGTACGAATGCCCGTTCATCGCTGTGGCCACTCTTTTCGGTGAGCAGCACCTCGGTTCCGCCGGCCAGGACGGCGGTGCCCTTGGGAGCCTGGATCGTGCCGCCGTTGCCGACCTCGCGTGCGATCAGGATGACATCGCCGCCCGACGAGGTCACCCGCCCGAGATTGCTGATGGTGCCGGGCGCATCGCTCTTGAGCAGCGCCGGGCCACCGGACATGAAGGTCTGGTTGGAGATGTCATGGGTCGTAACGACGACATCCCCACCGGCCTTCACCACCCCCGATGGGGCGACGACCACCCCTTGGGGGTTCACCAGATACAGCGAGCCGGTCGCCGTGAGCGTGCCGGCAATCGACGACGCCTGACCGCCGGTCACCCGGTTGAGGGTGGCTCCGCCACCGTTATCGACGTGAACCGTGCCGCCCTGGCCGATGTTGAAGCCCTTCCAGTCGATGACGCCGCGGTTGCTCGTCTGGGTGACGGTCATCGCCGCACCAGACTGGCTGATGGTGCCGGCTCCCGCGGCATACTGCCCTCCGGCCGGCAAGACCGGACCGTCGGCGAAGGCGGAAGGCGCGGAAAACAAAGCAGCCGATGACAGAAGCAACCAGCGAAATCGAAACATCAGCGTTCCTCGACAAGAACCAGTGCAGTCATTGCATCTATTTTTATTTAATCAGTGTGATCGGCAGCACCAATAAAGAATAAATGCGGACTGAAACTCGGAAATTACAAGAGATATCTCAGAAACAAATTGGCATTACTATATTAGTTAACGTTGAATATAAATTATAATACAAATTAATTATTGCCGCACAGCACATAACATTTTTTATTAATATAATTTCAGCCGTATTTTTATTATAAAATATGAATCAAGAAAAAATGATTCATGAAAATATAGTCATCAATGCATCAATATGCGCAATTTATTTTTTAATGTTATGCGGCATGAATACATTAGTCAACGCATAATGAAGCATAATGTCCTGCATAATACGGCATAATTTCTTGGATCATAATTCCTATTTACGCCTGCGGCAGATTTGGCTGTAAATTTTTTATCAAAACAACTTTTTGTATCAATGAAAGATTGTATCGGTGAGCGTTATTCGCCATCCTATGAATTGATAAATCCCACGCGTGTGTATCTGGGCTGGGCTCGGCGGGAAAATCGCCGTCGAAATGGTGACTGCCGGAATCGTGTTGCGGCCAGTGGTAAGGGCGGTCTCCACCCCGTGGGGCACGATCTCCCTTTATGCCTCACGCCAAGGAACGGTCTCCGGCGGTTTCACCCGCCGGGTAAGCTGGGAATGGTGACGGACACGGCCACGACGGTGCCCTGTCCGGGGGCGCTGTTCACCGACAGGGCCGCACCGATCAACTCGGCCTGTTCGTGCAGGCCCAGCAGGCCGAAATGGTTGGCCTGGTCCACCGCACGGTCGAAACCGGCACCGTCGTCCCGCACGGCGACGTAAAGTGTCTGTTTCCCCTCTCCCCCGTCACCGACGGCAACGGTGAGCTGGATGGTCTCGGCGTTTGCGTGGCGGATGGCGTTGCGCAGCGCCTCCTCGATCATGCGATAGAGGGTTTCGGGAGTCTGACCGGTCATGCTTTCCACCGCCCCGTCCATGTCCAGGATCAGGCGCGCGGCGGTGCGGTCCTGCTGCATGGCGGCCAGCCGCCGCAACGCCGGGCCGAAGCCGTCGTCGCGCACGGGGGAATAGCGCAGTTGCGACACGGCGCTGCGGGCATGGGCGAGCCCCTCCTGCGCCGCCTCGTCCGCGCGGCGGATCTCGTCGGGCAGGCGGGAGGGATCGGCGTCCACCAGCCGCCGGATCAGCCGGATCTGGGTCAGCAGCCCCAGCAGCGTGTGGGCCACGGTGTCGTGCAGGTCGCGGGAGATCCGCAGCCGTTCGCGCACCAGGGCGGCGGCGCGGGCCTCGTTGCTCAGACGCTCGATCTCGCGTGTGCGCTCCTCCACGCGGGCGTCCAGTTCCTCGTTCACGGCGGACAGTTCGGCGTTGGCCTGCTGCAAGGTGGCGATCAGCGAGGCGATGGAGCGCCCGATGCGCCCGGCCTCGTCACGGCTGACCGGGCCGGTGAAGGTGGTCTTGCGCCCGGTGCGCAGATCGTCCGCCGCTTCCGCCACAGCACTCAGGCGGCCCATGATGCGCCCGGTCACCAGCACGCTGGCCAGCGTCGCCAGCAGCCCGCCGAGTGCGATCACCGTGAAGATGGAAATGGACGCGCGGTCGGCGGTGCGGAACGCGATGGCCGCCGGCTCGCGCACCATGACGCTCCATCCCAGGCCGGGGAAATCGGCAAAGCCGCTGCTGCGCGCGATGCCGCTCAGCAGCCCGCGCTCCACGCTGTGGGAGGTGCCGAAGGGGTAGGCCGACAGGTCGATGTGGCTGCGCCGCGGGGTCTGGTGCGACCCGAACAGCACCGTGCCGTCGATGCCCAGCAACAGCACCTCGGCCCCCGGCCGGTCCTTCAGCGTGGCGAGCGTGCCGCGCTGGAGGGATTCGATCCACGACCACCCCAGCGTCACGGCCAGCACCCCGCGGATGGTGCCGGCGCGGTCCAGGATCGGTGCCGACAGCTCCACGAACCGCCGCGGCTCCCCGTCGCGGGTGGGGGGCAGGAAGCGGTCGAGCAGCAACTCGCTGTGAACGTCGCCGATGTAGGGACCGAGGAAGGCCCCGGTGTACCAGGGCCGCGCCCCCACCGAATGGCCCACCAGCACCCCGCCGGTTCCCGCCACCACGATGCCGTTCAGGTCGATGATGCCGGCCCATTCGATCTCGTTCAGCGCCCCCTTCAGGTCGTTCAGGGTGCGCTCCGTATCCGGCCCGGCCAGATCGCCGTCGCGCACGCCGATCAAGGTGGCCGAGGCGGCAACCCACTCCCGCCGCCCGGCCAGATTGGTGTCGATGGTGTCGATCAGGCGCTGTGCGTGGGTGGCGTAGAGCTGGCCGATCTCGCGCTCCAGCGCCTCGCGCGCCTCGCGCATGGTCCAGAACCCCACCAGCAGCGCCATGGCCAGCGACACCAGCGCGATGGACCAGCCGACCGCCGCCGCCAGCCGCAGCCGCGGATCCAGCGCCCGCAGCACCCGCCGCAGGGCGGGGGGAAGGCGGCTGTGCCGTCCACCGGCCGGTTTCCGGGCGAAAGTGACGTTGGTCATGCCGAATCCGTGCGTTTCGTCAGTATCGGGGGCGGTTCCCTCCCGGTATCAAGCATCCGCGACGGGCGCTTGTCCAGGCGGGTGGCCTCTTGACCGCGGGGGGCCGATGGCCGTCTGCTGACACCCTTGCCCTGAACCGGACCCCGCGTGCCGCCCATGTCGTCCATCCGCATCGTCATTGCCGAGGATCAGCAGCTCATCCGCCGCGCCTTCGCCAGCCTGCTCTCCCTGGAACCCGACATCGAGGTGGTGGGACAGGCCGCCGACGGGGCCGAGGCGGTGGAGATGTGCCGCCGCTTTCGCCCCGACGTGGTGCTGATGGACATCCAGATGCCGCGGCTGGGCGGCATCGCCGCCACCAAGCTCATCCTGGGGGAATTCCCCGGCACGCAGGTGGTGGTGCTGACCACCTTCGACACCGACGATCTGGTGCTGGGGGCGATTTCCGCCGGGGCCGCCGCCTATCTGCTGAAGGATTCCTCGGAGGCCGAGATCCTCGACACCATCCGCGGCGTCATGCGGGGGGAGGCGCGCATTTCCCCCAACATCGCCCGCAAGCTGTTCGACGAGCTGCGCCGGTCCCGCCCCGCCGACCCGCCCGACGATGCCGTCCTGGCCGGTCTCGCCGACCTGACCGACCGGGAACAGGCCATCCTGGATCTGATCGCCCAGGGGCAGAGCAACCGCCACATCGCAGGTACCCTGTTCCTGGCCGAAGGGACGGTGAAGAACTACGTCAGCCGCATCATGGAAAAGCTGGGGGTGCAGTCGCGTACCGAACTGGCGGTCAAGGCGGTGCGCACGGCCAAACGCTGAACACACACCCGGATGGCATTGTGCAGGTGCGGAAAGAAATGGTTATTTCCAGCCACGACATGGCAAAAATGATTACGAATGTGACTTTCGTCACGTGATAAAGTGACCCCCGGCAGCTTCCGGCCCCACGGCTTTCTGCTATCTCCATCCTCATGAAAAGCGTGCCCTCGACGGCCCGCGCGAAAAAACGGGTCCATCACAAGGGCCTGCGGTTCATGGGAGGATGAGGATATGCGCCGGTCCATAGCGACCGTATCGCTGAGCGGTACGCTGCCTGAAAAGCTGGATGCCATCGCCGCCGCCCGTTTCGACGGGGTGGAGATCTTCGAGCCGGACCTGACCGGCTACCACGGGCGTCCGCGCGACGTGCGCGCGATGGCCGCCGATCTGGGCCTGACCATCGAGCTGTTCCAGCCCTTCCGCAACGCCGAGGCGGTGGACGAGGCCCGCTTCCGCCGGACCCTCGACCGGCTGGAGCGCAAGTTCGACCTGATGGGTGATCTGGGCGTATCCCTGATGCTGGTGTGTTCCAACGTCGAGGCCGACGCCATCGACGACGACGGGCTGGCCGCCGATCAGCTTCACCGCATGGCCGAGCGCGCCGCCGCCCGCAGCATCCGCCTGGGCTACGAGGCTCTGGCCTGGGGCACGCGGGTCAACACCTTCGACCACGCCTGGAAAATCGTGGAGCAGGCGGCCCACCCCCATCTGGGCCTGATCCTCGACAGCTTCCACACCCTGGCCCTGCCGCACGACTGGAGCGGGGTGGCCGGCGTGCCGGGCGACCGCATCTTCTTCGTTCAGCTTGCCGACGCGCCGCGGCTGGACATGGCGACGCTGATGCTGAGCCGGCACCACCGCTGCCTGCCCGGCCAGGGCGAATTCGACGTGGGCGCCTTTACCGAGGCGGCGCTGCGCGCCGGCTACACCGGCCCGCTGTCGCTGGAGATCTTCAGCGATTCCATGCGCAGCGCCCCGGCCCGCCAGACCGCCAAAGACGCCATGCGCTCCCTGCTGCATGTGGAGGAGCAGGTCCGCCGGGTGGGGACCGCGCGGGTTGCGGAGGGCAAGACCACGCCGCCCCGCCGGGTGGAGCTGTTCGACCCGCCGCCGCCGGCCCGGCTGGACGGGATCGCCTTCGTCGAATTCGCCGTGAACCACGAGGCCCAGGCCAAGCTGGCCCGGATGCTCCAGCAGATCGGCTTCCGCCGCATGGGGCGCCACCGCAGCAAGGACGTGGACCTGTACGGCCAGGGCGACATCCGCTTCGTGCTGAACGCCGAGCCGCAGTCCACCGCCCATTCCTATTACCTGCTGCACGGCCCCTCGGTCTGCGCCATCGCCTATGATGTGGACGATCCCCGCCGCGCCCTGGGCCGTGCCGAGGCCTTCGGCTGCCACCGGGCGGAAGGGCGTGTCGGCCCCAACGAGGCGCCGCTGGCGGGTATCCGCGCCACCGGCGGCGAACTGGTCTATTTCACCACCCGCAGCCCCGGTGGTCGGACCGGTTTCGAGGCGGATTTCGTGCTCGATCCCGCACCCGACGGCCCGGCCCCGGCGGGCGAGCTGTCCCGCATCGACCACATCGCCCAGGTTCTGCCCGAAGGGGCGCTGGATTCCGCGGTGCTGTTCCACCGCACGGTGCTGGATCTGGCGCCGGAGCCGGTGTTCATCCTGCCCGACCCGTTCGGGCTGGTGCGCAGCCGCGCCATTTCCGACGCCCGCCGCCGGGTGCGCTTCCCGCTCAACATCGCCAACGGGCGCAACACCGCGGCGGCCCGGTCGGTCTCAACCTATCTGGGCGCCGGGGTCCATCACATCGCCCTGGAAACATCGGACATCTTCGCCGCCGCCGAACGGCTGGCGGCGGCGGGCACGGCGATCCTGCCGATTCCGGCCAATTATTACGACGACCTCGCCGCCCGCCTGCCCATGGACGAGGATCTTTTGTCGGAGATGGCCCGGCTGAACATCCTCTACGACCGCGACGGCGCGGGGGAGTTCTTCCAGCTCTACACCCAGCCGTTCGAGGGGCGGTTCTTCTTCGAACTGGTGGAGCGCCGGGGCGGGTACGACCAGTACGGGGCGGTGAACGCCGCCATCCGCATGGCCGCCGCCACCCAGCTTGCCGCCGGCGACACGCTGGTCGGCTGACACCCCCCTTCCATCCCTCTCGGAGGCAACCGTGATGCAGCCGGCCCTTGCACCGACCTACGATGGATCGACCCGCCTGTTCTTCACCATCGGTCACCCGGTGGGGCAGATCCGCATGCCCCGCGTGATGCCGGCGGTGTTCCAGGCCTTAGGCGTCAACGCCGCGTGGCTGACGCTGGACATCGCCCCCGGCGAGTTGACCGCCGCCATGACCGGCCTGCGCCGCATCCGCAATCTGGATGGGCTGTCCATCACCATCCCGCACAAGCAGGGCGCCCTGGCGGTGGCCGACCGTGCCAGCAACCGGGCCAAGGCCGCCGGGGCCGCCAACCTGCTGCGGTTCGAGCCGGACGGCTCCCTGACCGCCGACATGGTGGACGGCATCGGCTTCGTGGAGGGATTGCGGGTCCGTGGGTTCGAGCCTGCGGGCAAGCGGGTATGGCTGGTGGGCAGCGGCGGGGCGGGATCGGCCATCGCCGCCGCCCTGTGCGAAGCGGGGGTGTCCGCCCTGGCGCTCACCGATCTCGACCGCCCGCGGGCGGAGCGGGCGGCGGCCCGGCTGGCGGACCTGTACCCCGGCGTGGCGCTGTCGGCGGTTGCCGCGGTGCCCGACGGCTGCGAGCTGGCCATCAACGCCTCGCCCTGCGGCATGTACGAGGACGACCCGCTGCCGTTCGATCCGGCCCGGCTCGCCCCCGGCACCATGGTGGCCGAAGCGGTGATGAAGCCGCCGGTGACGGCCCTGCTGGAGCGGGCGGCGGCGCTGGGGCTGCCGGTCCAGCCGGGCCGCCCGATGCTGGATCACCAGCTGGTCCATGTGCTGCGCTTCTTCGGAATTCACGCGGACACCGGCACGGTGCTGCGTGCCATACCGGACTGACCGGCGGGTTACCCCGCCGTCACGGTCCGGACAACAAACATCTTTGGGAGGTTTTGCCATGACGTCCAAGGTCTTGCCGTTCAAGACGGTCGCCGCCGCCGTCGCGTTCGCCGCCGCCGGCCTGTCCGCCGGTGCCACGCTGGCCGCCGATCCGGTCAAGCTGATCGACGTGATCGAACTGTCCGGCCCCGGCGCCCCGGCGGGCACCAACTGGAAGAACGGCGCCGATCTGGCGGTGGCCGAGATCAACGCCAAGGGCGGCATTCTGGGCCGTCCGATCCAGCTGACCCATTACGACAGCCAGACCAATCCCGGTGCGACCCGCGCCGCCGTGCAGCGTGCGGTGGACGAGGATGCCTATGTCGTGCTCGGCCCCATCTTCTCCGGCCCCATCAGCGCGTCCATGCAGATCACCCAGCGGGCCGGCGTGCCGCAGATCGTGGGTGGCGAGGCGGCGGCCTTCACCAAGCAGGGCAACCCCTACATCTTCCGCACCTCGCTGAATCAGGCCGACGCCATGCCCAAGCTGGCCAACTACCTGCGCGACGAGGTGAAGGCCAAGTCGGTGGCGGTGGTGTGGATCAACAACGACTTCGGCAAGGGCGGGCGCGACGCCATGATCCCTGAGCTGCAGAAGCGCGGCATCCAGGTGGCCGCCGACATTGCCACCGAATCCGGTCAGGCCGATTTCGCCGCCGACGCCATCAAGGTGAAGAACGCCAACGCCGACGCGGTGTTCGTCTATCTCAACGAAGAGGAAAGCGCCCGTTTCCTGCGCGCCGCGCGCCAGCAGGGCATCACCAAGCCGATCATCGGTGAAACCACCCTGCTGGGCGCCAAGGTGATCGAACTGGCGGGCGAGGCGGCGAACGGCGTGAAGGGCCATGTGGGCCTGCTGGTGGACGCGCCCAAGCCCACCTTCGCCGAATTCGGCAAGAAGTATCAGGACAAGTACGGCTTCACCTCCGACCACAACGGCATCAAGGGCTACACCGCGGTCTATGTGGTCAAGGCCATCACCGAACGGGTCGGGAAATTCGACCGCGAAGCCTTCGCCAAGACCCTGCACGGCGCCCGCATCGACGCGGCCCAGGAGCCGGGCGTCCTGATCGACACCAAGTGGCTGCCCAACGGCGACATCGACCGTGAAAGCTTCCTGATCGAAGTGATCGACGGCAAGCCGGTGGTCAAGGCGACCCTGCCGATGATCAACCCCTGATCCGCCGGCCCCTGCCTGTTCTTGTTCGTGTGAGCGTTTCCTCCCCCGCGGCGGCGGCCCGTCCCTGAACGGGCCGCAATCCCCACGCCGACGGTACCTTCGGGCGTCGCTGCGCCCGGACCGGCGCTGCGCATCCTCCCCGGCGCCGGTCCCTTTTTTTCGTGCGGCTCCCAGCACTTGACTTCATCCAGGAGGCTGACGTGGATCAGTTCCTTCAGCTTATCGTCGCCGGGTTGGCGACGGGCGCGATCTACGCGCTGGCCGCCATCGGCTTCACCCTGGTCTGGCAGACGTCCCAGACCATCAATTTCGCCCAGGGCGAATTCGTCATGCTGCCGGCCATTCTGGTGCTGGCCGCCGACCACATGGGCCTGCCCCTGTGGGCCGCCTTCATCGTCGGCAGCGCCGGTTTCATCCTGCTGTTCGGTTTCGGCTTCAAGCGGTTCCTGGTGGAACCCATGCAGCGGCACGGCGTGCTGCCGCTGGCCATCGCCACCATGGCGCTGTCGGTGCTGATCAAGGAAGCCGCCAAGAACGGTTTCTCGGCGGAAGCGCAGCCCTTCCCCTCGCTGGTGCCCGACGGCACGCTGCCGCTGTTCGGGGCCGCGGTGTCGGTGCGCGACATCGCCATCTTCGTGGTGGCCGTGGCGGCCATCCTGGGGCTTCAGTTCTTCATCACCCACACCCGCACCGGGCGCACCATGCAGGCCACGGCGCAGAACCCCACCACTGCCCGCATCCTGGGCGTGCCGGTGGAGCGGATGATCCTGCTGACCTTCCTGATCAACGCGGTGCTGGCGCTGGTCGCTTCGTTCCTGGTGTCGCCGGTCTATCTGGCGAAATTCTCCAACGGCGAGCACATCGGTCTGGCCGCCTTCATCGCCGCCATCGTCGGCGGGTTCAATCAGGTGCGTGGCGCCCTGGCCGGCGGTTTCCTGATCGGGCTGATCGACAATCTGTCCGCGGCCTATGTGTCGAGCGCCTACCGCGCCGCCGTGCCGATGGTGGTGCTGGTCGTCGTCATCCTGGTGAAGCCCGAAGGGCTGCTGGGCCGGAAAGAGGAGCGCACGGTATGACGCGCCGCCTGAACATCACCCTTCTCATCATCCTGGCAGCCTTTCCCATCCTGTGGTTCGCCCCGGCGGGGCTGAAGAGCTACGGCCTCTATGTGGTGTCCCTGTGGCTGGTGATGTCGGTCGCTGCCATGGGACTGAACCTGACGCTGGGTTATGCCGGCCTGACCTCGCTGGCCCAGGGCGCCTTCTTCGGCATCGGTGCTTACACCACCGCCATTCTGACCACGAAGATGGGCTGGCCGCTGTCGGCCGCCTTCCTGGCCTCCACCGCCCTGGCGTTCGTGGTCGGGATCGTGGTCGGGTTCCCGGCGCTGCGGGTGAAGCACCATTACCTGGCCTTCGTCACCTTGGCCTTTACGGTCGTGGTCTTCCTGATCGCCCGCAACGAGCAGTGGCTGACGGGGGGCGTGTTCGGCATCGCCGGCATTCCGCGCCCGGTGCTGTTCGGGGTCGATCTGGGCGGCGGGCTGGCGTTCTACCGCCTGATCCTGTGCGTCACGCTGGTGCTGACGCTGATGATGTGGTGGCTCTTGCATTCGCCGTGGGGCCGCGCCTTCCTCGCCATCCGGGAAAACTGGGTGCGTGCGGCCAGCCTGGGCGTCGATATCCGCGCCTACACCCTGCTGGCCTTCGCCATCGGCTCGGCGTTCGGCGGGGCGGCGGGGGCGCTGTACGCGCCGCTGGTGGAATTCATCGACCCGGCTCCCTTCGCCCTCTCGGCGTCCTTCGTGCTGCTGCTGAGCGTGGTGGCCGGCGGGGCCGGATCGTTCTTCGGCCCGTTCATCGGCGCCTTTTTCTCCTACATGCTGCCGGAACTGCTGCGCGCCACCGGCGGCTGGTACCTGATCATCTATGCCGCGGTGGTTCTGGTGCTGGTCATGGTCAGCCCGACCGGCTTGTTGGGCCTGATCGACCGCTGGCGCGACCACCAGTCCCAGAAGCGGGCCGCCGCCATCCGCGCCGAATCCCGTCCGACCCTGACGCAGACGAAAGAAGGGGCCGCGTCATGAGCCATGTCCTGGAAGTGTCCGGCATCAAGAAGCATTTCGGCGGGGTGAGGGCGGTGGACGGCGTGTCCTTCACCGTGGAGGAGGGTGAGATCCTGGGGCTGATCGGTCCCAACGGCTGCGGCAAGTCCACCCTGTTCAACTGCATCCTGGGCCAGCTTTCCCCGACGGAAGGGGATGTGAAGCTGGACGGCCGCACCATCACCGGCCTGTACCCGTCGCAGCTCAACCGGCTGGGGGTGTCGCGCACCTTCCAGCTTCTCCAGGTCTTTCCCAACCTGTCGGTGCGGGAAAACCTGATCCTGGCCGGGCAGGAGCACAAGGGGTCGATGCTGAAACGCCTGTTCGGCCCGCGTGACGCCGGGCTGACGGCGGAGGCCGACCGCATGATCGCCTTCTTCAAGCTGGAGCATCTGGCCGAGCAGAAGGCGGGCGGCCTGTCCTATGGCCAGCAGAAGCTGCTGGACGCCGCCATGGCCTTCATGGCCGGCCCGCGGCTGGTGCTGCTGGACGAACCGGCGGGCGGAGTCAACCTGACCATGCTGGAAAATCTGAAGGAACGGCTGCAGGCCGTGAACCGCGAGATGGGCGCCACCTTCGTCGTCATCGAGCACAACATGGATTTCGTCATGAGCCTGTGCTCCCGCGTGATCGTGATGGCGGAGGGCAAGGTGCTGGCCGAGGGCACCCCCGCCGCCGTCCGCGCCAACCCCGCCGTGATCGAAGCCTATCTGGGCCATTGAGGAGACGCGCCATGTCCCACACCCTGACCGTCGATCAGCCGATCCTCACCCTGTCGGGCATCGTCGCCGGGTACGGCAAGATGACCATCCTGAACGGCACCAGCTTTTCCGTGCCGCGCGGGTCGGTCACCACCGTGATCGGCCCCAACGGCGCCGGCAAGTCCACGGTGTTCAAGACCATCTTCGGCCTGCTGCCGGCGCGGGAGGGGCGTATCACCTTCAACGGGAAGGATGTTACGAACGGAACGCCGCGTGCCCTGCTGGAGGCCGGCATCTGTTACATCCCCCAGGGGCGTAACATTTTCCCCGAGCTGTCGGTCCGCCATAACATCGAGCTGGGGGCGGTGGCCGCCGGCCGCGGCATCACCGACATGCCGGCCCGCATCGAGGCAGCCCTCGACCGCTTCCCCATCCTGCGGAAAAAGGCGGACCAGCAGGCGTCCACCCTGTCGGGCGGCCAGCAAAAGCAGCTTGAGATCGTGCGCGGCCTGCTGCTCGACCCCAAGCTGATCCTGATCGACGAGCCGTCCATCGGCCTGTCCCCCATGATGGTGGAGGAGACGTTCCAGATCCTGCTGGAACAGCGGGCCAAGGGCGTGTCGGTGCTCATGATCGAACAGAACGCCCGCTCGGCCCTGGCCATGTCCGATTACGGGCTGGTGCTGGAACTGGGGCAGACGCGCATGTTCGACACCGCCCCGGCCATCTTGGCCGATCCGCGGGTGGGGCACCTGTTCCTGGGCGGCAGCCTGGAAGAGGCGGAGGAGGCGGCCTGATGGACACTTCCCTCGGCCGTCCCCCGGCGGATGCGGGGCGGGGCGGGCGGCAGACCGACCTCAGCGGTCTGGTGGCGCTGGTCACCGGCGGCGCGTCGGGCATGGGGCTGGCACACGCGCGGCTGATGGCTGCCCGCGGCGCCCGCGTGGCCATCACCGACGTCAGCGGTCTGGCGCTGGAGGAGGCCCGGGCCCTGATCGCGGGAGAGGGCGGGGTGGCCCTGCCCCTGATCGCCGACAACCAGTCGGTGGGCAACGCCCGCCGGGCGGTGGCCGATGCCGAGCGTGCCTTCGGGCGCATCGACATCCTGGTCAACAACGCTGGCATCAGCGGCAAGTCCCGGCCCATCGAGGCCATCGACGAGACCGGCTTCGACCGCATGTTCGGCACCCATGTCAAGGGCGCCTTCTTCTTCGCCCAAGCCGTGGTCCCGGGGATGAAGGAGCGGCGGTTCGGACGGATCATCAACATCTCGTCCAACTTCGTGCTGAGCGGCAGCCGCGGGGCCAGCCACTACACCGCGGCCAAGGCCGCCCTGCACGGGCTGACGCGGGCGTGGGCGGTGGAACTGGCGCCGTGGGGCATCACCGCCAACACGGTCACCCCCGGTCTGGTGGAAACACCCCTGACCCTGGACAGCTTAGGCGCGGATGAGGTGGCCCGTCAGGCGGCCCTGTTCCCCCTGGGCCGGATCGCCACGGCGCAGGAGGTGGCCTATGCCGTGGCGTGGCTGGCCAGCCCCGAGGCCGATATGATGACCGGGCAGGTCGTCAGTCCCAACGGCGGGATTTCCATCGTCGGGATCTGACGTGCTTCCGTTGCTCCGCAATGAAAAAGCCGGCCGGTGTTTCTGCAACGGCCGGCTTTTTCCTATGGGGCCATGACGACCCGGATCAGGGCTCGCGCATGCTCTCGTTCAGGCCGCGGGTGATCGGTCGTGTCAGATAGGCCAGGACCGTCCGTTCGCCGATCTTGATTTCGGCACTGAGCGGCATGCCGGGGA
>NZ_JAOQNH010000003.1:1177500-1233756 GCF_025961205.1 Azospirillum fermentarium | reverse complement strand
GGCAGCCGGTGCAGCCGGTCGGGCGCCAGCCCCCCCTCTACATACAGCCCGTCGGGGAAGGCGAAATGGATGGGGATCGGCTCCTCGCTCACCCCCACCTCCAGCGGAACGCCGTGGTTGCGCAGCAGCAGCCCGGCCTGTTCGCGGAAATAGCGTTCGAACAGGTCGGGGCGGGTGATGGTGGTGCCCCACAGGCCGGGGCCTTCGACGAAGCCGTAGGACAGGCGGGTGTCGATGGTGGCACCCCGTTCCACCTGCAGCCGGATGAAGGGGTAATGGGCGCGCACCGCCCCCCCCAGATCCGCCCCGCCGGTGTAGGCGGAAAAACAGCCGCGCAGGTACGCGGTCTGGTGCTCCCACACCCGGCGCACCTCGTCCACCGCGGCGTCGGCATCGGTGTAATGGCCGCGCGGGCCGGGGGGCAGGGGGGCATCGGGGAAAAGGGGCATGGCGGCCGTATCCGTTACGTCAGTGTGTCTGACATGGGAACGGGGACGCGCCGCGGAAAGCCCCCGGATCAGCCCCCCGGATCAGGAGGAGAGCGCCGAGGGCGGGGCGGTGACCAGCCGCAGGGTGCGCAGCAGCCGTTCCCGTTCCGCCGCCACGCCGGGCAGGCGGACCCACGCCGATTCCGACAGCGCCCGGCGGATCAGGGCGGCAGGGTCGGTGCCGCGCGCCGTGCCGCCCAGGAATTCCCACGCATCGGGGGTCCAGCGCCACAGGCCGCGGGTGGGGCCGTGGGTCACCATGTCGGCGGCGTAGATCCATACCTCCACCACCTCCAGGAACCGCACGCTGACCGACAGGCTGGTCAGGCCGCGGGGGCCGCGCAGCAGCCCCTCGCCGTCGATGACGCGGTAGAGTTCGGTTTCCAGCAGCGGTTCGTCACCGCCGAAGGGGCCGGGCAGGGGCATCAGCCGGGACAGGGTGCTCATGGCGCGTTCCTCCGGGGGGCGGTCCATCCGTGGGGGCAGCCGGCGGGCGCCCGATGGGAAAAAGCTACACGCTATGTTTTAAAAAATATAGCGATTTAACGCAGACGGGCGGGGGGAGAATGCTCTCTCCCGTCCGCTCCCTTTTGGCGACAGACTGAAGACGCCGGAATTAAGCGGCTCGCGTCAGTTCGTAGGGTTGAATCAAGATTTCCGGTGGGATGTGAAGCTCCGCCGACAGGCGGCGGATCATCGACAGCGACAAGGCGCGGCGACGGTTGAGGACTTCCGATACGCGGCCACTGGAGCCGATGATCGGTTCCAGATCGGCGCGGGTCATTCCGCGCTGTTCCATCATGAATTCGATGGCCGCAATGGGATCGGCAGGCGGCATCGGATGGTGCCGCCGTTCGTACGCTTCGACCAGCGTCATCATGAGGTCAAGGCGATCCCCTTCGGGCGTGTCGGGTTCCGCATCCCACAGACCTTCGATTTCGGCGAGCGCGGCGCGGAAGTCGGCGTCGGTCTTGATCGGCTTCAGATCCATCAGATGCTCTCCAATCTGCCCGCGTGGTTCAGTGCGTCATATTCCGCATGGGTTCCGATGAAACGGATGTAAACCATGCGCCATTTGTACTTCACCACAACCACAAGCCGGTATTCGTTGCCGGCGATGTTGAAGACCACCCGGTCTCCGACAAAACTGGCGCTGCGGAATTGGTCCTTAAGCTGCGCCGACCCTGCCCAGTCGGCCCGCTCGGTGATCGCATACCATTGGGTCAGCGCCTCCTGACTGTCGGCCCGGCCGGGCCGTTCCCAATGTTCGCGCAGCATTTTGTATGCGATGATCCTCATAATGTGATCGTAGCGCCTCCCCAGACAGGAGCAAGCACAATTCTCCCAAAATGGGAGGTTTTCTTGAGGCCATCTAACGAAAAAGGGGGCGCCGTCGCCGGCACCCCCCGTTTTTCCGTCAGCCCTGCAGACGCTCAGGAAATGCCCATCAGGGATTTGGAGAACGACTCGGCGTCGAACGGGCGCAGGTCATAGACACCCTCGCCCACGCCGATGGCGTGGACCGGCAGCTTGAACCGCTCGGCCAGCGCCACCAGCACGCCGCCGCGGGCCGACCCGTCCAGCTTGGTCAGGATCAGGCCCGACACGTTCACCATGTCGCGGAACACCTCCACCTGATTGTGGGCGTTCTGGCCGGTGGTGGCGTCCAGCGTCAGCAGCGTGGTGTGGGGGGCGTCCGGGTCCACCTTCTTGATGACGCGGACGATCTTTTCCAGCTCGGCCATCAGCCCGGCCTTGTTCTGCAGCCGGCCGGCGGTGTCGATCAGCAGCACGTCCACCTGTTCGCGCCGCGCACGCTCCAGCGCCTCGAACGCCAGACCGGCGGCGTCGGCCCCGGTTTCCTTGGCCACCACCGGGCAGCCGGTGCGCTCGCCCCAGATCTGAAGCTGGCTGACCGCGGCGGCGCGGAAGGTGTCGCCGGCGGCCAGCATCACCGATTTGCCCTCGTCGCGGAACTGGCGGGCCAGCTTGCCGATGGTGGTGGTCTTGCCGGTGCCGTTCACCCCCACCAGCAGGATCACGTGGGGCTTCAGGCCGGCATCGATCACCAGCGGCTGGGCCACCGGGGCGACGATGCGGGCCACCGAGTCGGCCAGCGTGCGCTTGACCTCGTCGGGGGAGACCTCCTTGCCGAAGCGGGTGCGGGCCAGCTCCGCCGTCATCTTCGCCGCCGTGGCGGGGCCGAGGTCGGCGGTGATCAGCAGTTCCTCCAACTCCTCCAGCGCCTCGTCGTCCAGCTTGCGCTTGGTGAAGATGCCGGTAATGCCCTCGGTCAGCTTGGACGAGGATTTGGACAGCCCGTCCTTCAGCCGGGCCAGCCAGCCCTTCTTCTTCGGCTCCTCGGGCGCCGGCTCGGCGGCGGCCACGGGAAGGGGGAGCGACTCCGGCTCGGGTTCCGCGTCCTGTTCCGGTTCCGGTTCCGGCTCGACAGCCACCGGTTCCGGCAGGGGCTCGGGTTCCGGCTGCGGGGCCGGCTCATACGCGGGTTCGGACGCCGGGGCTTCGGCCTCCGGTGCGGGTGCCGCGTCGGGGGACACACCGGCGGGGGCCGTGTCCTCGGTGGGCTTCTTGCGGAACCAGCGCATAATCATGGCGAAACCGGGGGCATGGTGGGCGGGGAAAGAGGCTGTCCGGTCAGGTGCCCATCGGCATGGCCGGTGATGCGCGCCGGCACCAGGGCGCCGGGCGGGAAGGCGGTGCCCAGACGGATTTCGGCGAAATGCTCGGTGCGGCCCAGATCGCCCGATTCGATCAGAACCATGGCCGTGCGCCCGACGCAGGCGTCCAGATAGCAGGCCACCGCCGCATCGCCCGCGGCGCGCAGGCGGGCGGCGCGCTCCTTGCGGAACGGCGCGTTGTCCTGGGGCATCCTGGCCGCCGGGGTGCCGGGACGGGCGCTGTAGGGGAAGACATGCAGCCATGTCAGCCCGCAATCCTCCACCAGCGCCAGGGTGTTGCGGAACATGGCCTCGGTCTCGGTGGGGAAGCCGGCGATCAGGTCGGCGCCGAACACCACGTCGGGGCGCAGCGACCGCACCCGCTCGCAGAACGCCACCGCGTCGGCGCGGCCATGGCGGCGCTTCATCCGCTTCAGCACCAGATCGTCGCCGGCCTGCAGGCTGAGGTGCAGGTGGGGCATCAGCCGCGGCTCCTCCGCGATCAGCCGCCACAGATCCTCGTCCATCTCGATGCAGTCGAGCGACGACAGCCGCAGCCGCGGCAATTCCGGCACGCAGGCCAGCAGGCGCCGCACCATCTGCCCCAGCGTCGGCGTGCCCGGCAGGTCGGGACCGTAGGAGGTGATGTCCACCCCCGACAGCACCACCTCGTTGTAGCCGGCGGCGGTCAAGGCCCGCACCTGCTCCACCACGGCGCCGATGGGGACCGAGCGCGACGGGCCGCGCCCGAACGGGATGATGCAGAAGGTGCAGCGGTGGTCACACCCCTGCTGCACCTGGACGAAGGCGCGCGCCCGGTCCTCGAACCCGCCGATCAGATGGCCGGCGGTTTCCGTGACCGACATGATGTCGTTGACCAGCACCTTTTCCGCCGGGGCCAGCCCCCAGCTTTCGGGCTGGAGCTTTTCCTGATTGCCCAGAACCTGATCCACCTCGGGCATGGCGGCGTAGCGGGCGGGATCGATCTGGGCGGCGCAGCCGGTCACCACGATGCGGGCATCGGGGTTGTCGCGGCGCAGCTTGCGGATGGTCTGGCGGGCCTGCCGCTCCGCCTCCCCGGTCACGGCACAGGTGTTGACGATGACCACGTTCTCCAGCCCGGCGTTGCGGGCGTGGGTGCGCATCACCTCCGACTCATAGGTGTTGAGCCGGCAGCCGAAGGTGACGATCTCGGGGCCGTCACGGTTGGCCGGGGTGCCCATGTTGCTCACTCTTGCACTGCTCTCGAAAGCGTCAGGCCAGGGCGTCCGACAGGGTGCCGCGGAACGGCACGGCCACCGGCCCCGTCATCAGCACCCGCCCGTCGTCGCGCCATTCGAT
This sequence comes from Azospirillum fermentarium, assembly GCF_025961205.1. NCBI lineage: Bacteria > Pseudomonadati > Pseudomonadota > Alphaproteobacteria > Rhodospirillales > Azospirillaceae > Azospirillum > Azospirillum fermentarium. The sequence continues at coordinate 1,229,249 of NZ_JAOQNH010000003.1, read as the reverse complement.
GGTCAGGGTGCCGCCGTCCAGCACCACGTCGCCGCGGCACCCCACCAGCCCGCGGCGCACCGCCGCCACCCACGCCGCGCACGACCCGGTGCCGCAGGCCCGCGTGATGCCGGCCCCGCGCTCCCACACCCGCATGCGGATGGCGGTGGGGGAGATGACCGAGATGAACTCCACGTTGGTGCGTTCGGGGAACAGCGGGTGGTGTTCCAGGCCGGGGCCGAGGGCCGCCACGTCCACCGCGTCGGCGTCATCGACGATGAAGACGCAATGGGGGTTGCCCATGCTGACCGCCACCGGCGCCGGCAGCCCGGCCACATCCACCGGCAGGTGCAGCGTGTCCATGGCCGACGCCAGCGGAATTTCGTTCCACGCCAGCCGCGCCGGCCCCATGTCCACCGTGACCGTGCCGTCGCCCAGGGTGGCTTCCACCAGGCCCGAGGGCATTTCGAACAGGGTGCGCCGGGTTCCCGCCTCGGTCATCAGCAGCCAGCCGACGCAGCGGGCGGCGTTGCCGCACGCCCCCACCTCGCCGCCGTCGGCGTTGCGGATGCGCATGAAGCCCTGCGATCCCGGCTGGACCGGCGGCTCGATGACGATGAACTGGTCACAGCCCACGCCGGTCTTGCGGTCGGCGATGGCGCGCACCTCCTGCGCCGTCGGGGCGTAGGGGGCGGTTCGGGCGTCGATCACGACAAAGTCGTTGCCGAGGCCATGCATCTTGAGGAAATCGCGGCTCATGGTCTCTGTTATAGGGCCAGGCAACGGATGAGTCCATGGGAACCCCCATGACCGGGGCCGGTCACGCCCCCGCGCGCCACGCAGTCCACCCCCGTGCGCGCAGCTCGCACGCCGGGCAGGCGCCGCAGCCGTACCCCCAGGCGTGCCGCCGGGTGCGGTCGCCGGTGTAGCAGGTGTGGGTGTCCTCCACCAGCAGCTCCACCAGCCCATCCCCGCCCAGCCGGCGGGCCAGATCCCATGTCTGCGCCTTGTCCAGCCACATCAGCGGGGTTTCCACCACGAACCGCCGCTCCATGCCCAGGTTGAGCGCGACCTGCAGCGCCTTCAGCGTGTCGTCGCGGCAGTCGGGGTAGCCCGAATAGTCGGTCTCGCACATGCCGCCCACCAGATGTTTCAGGCCCCGGCGGTAGGCCACCGCGGCGGCGTAGGTGAAGAACAGCAGGTTGCGGCCGGGAACGAAGGTGTTGGGCAGCCCCTCCGCCGTCATGCGGATCTCGGTCTCCTCGGTCATCGCCGTCTGGCCGATGCCGGCCAGGGAGCGCATGTCCAGCCGATGGTCCGGCCCCAGCCGCCCGGCCCAGGCGGGGTTCAGCGCCGCCATGCCGTCCCGCAGGCGCTCCCGGCAGGTCAGCTCCACCGCGTGGCGCTGGCCATAGTCGAAGCCCACCGTCTCCACCCGTTCGAAGCGGTCGAGCGCCCAGGCCAGACAGGTGGCGGAATCCTGCCCGCCCGACAGAAGAACCAGCGCGGTCATGGCCCCTTACGCCCCCTTGAACACCAGCTTCTTGCTGGCGGCGAAGTTGAAGAACATGCCGGCCAGCGACCCAGCCGCCACCGCCAGGACGGGGTGGTCCAGGAACACGCCCCCCGCCGCGATGCAGCCGGCGTAGGCGCCGTAGTTCACCACCCCGCCAAAGGCGTTGGCGGCGACGAAGGCCGCCCATTGCCGCACCAGCGACCGCCCGTGGTCGGCGTGGCGGAAGGTGAAGCAGCGGTTGAGCGCCCAGGTGGCCGTGGCCGCCGCCAGGAACGACGGCACGCGGGCCAGCAGGAACCCGCCCTCAGCCACCCGCTCCAGCCCGGCGCCGTAGAGCAGGGCGTAGAGGACCGCCGTATCGACGGCCAGCCCGGCGACACCCACCAGCCCGAACTTGCCGAACTGCACCGCCAGCCGGACCAGGGATGGGGGGAAGGGCCGGGCCACGGGTGGGGGAAGGGAATGGCTCATGACGGATCGCCCGAAGAAGAGGGGGAGGGGGACGGAGGGGAAAGGGCGCCAGGGGCATGGCCGGGGGCGGGGATGGCCAGATAGCGCATGCGCTTCATCTCCCGCCGGCCCTGGGTCACGGTGTCGAGGATCAGGCCGCAGGTCAGGCTGAGAAAGGCCAGCAGCACCAGCCCCATGGACAGCACCGCCGTCGGCAGCCGCGGCACCAGCCCGGTGTGCAGCCACGTGTCCACCACCGGCACCGCCAGCCCGACCCCGGCGGCCAGCAGCACCGCGAAGACCGTGAAGAAGAAGGCCAGCGGCCGTTCCGTCTTCACCAGCGTGACGATGGTGCGCAGGATGCGGAAGCCGTCGCGGTAGGTGTTGAGCTTGCTGACCGAGCCGGCGGGCCGGTCCTTGTAGGGGGTCTTGACCTCCGCCACCGGCATGCGCAGTTCCAGCGCGTGGACCGTCAGCTCCGTCTCCGTCTCGAAGCCCGAGGCCAGCGCGGGAAAGGATTTGACGAAACGGCGGGAAAACACCCGGTAGCCCGACAGCATGTCGTCGATGCGGCTGCCGAAGATGCGGGCCACCAGCCCGGTCAGCACCCGGTTGCCCAGCCGGTGGCCGGGGCGGTAGGCGGCAACGATGTCGGTCACCCGCACCCCGTTCACCATGTCGAGCTGCCCATCCCACAGCCGCCGGATCATCATCGGTGCGGACGGGGCGTGATAGGTGTCGTCGCCGTCCACCAGGACGTACACGTCGGCTTCCACGTCGGCGAACATGCGCCGGATGACGTTGCCCTTGCCCTGCAGCGGTTCGTGCCGGACGGTAGCCCCGGCGGCCCGCGCCACCGCCGCCGTGCGGTCGGCGGAGTTGTTGTCATAGACGAGCACGGCGGCGTCGGGCAGGGCGGCGCGGAAATCCGCCACCACCCGGCCGATGGCCGCTTCCTCGTTGTAGCAGGGGATCAGCACCGCCACCCGCACCCCCGGTGGCGGCCCGCCGGACGGCAAACCTTTGAGGCCGGCGTCCGGGGCCGCCGTCTCCGGGCGCGGCTTTTCTTCCGGGAACAGGGCCGGCGACACGGCCGTCGGTGATGCGCTCATGACCCAAAACCCGGTTGGCGGACGATAAGGGAGACACGTCATAAACAGCACATCCGGCCCGGCCATTCCAGCGCTTCCCCGGCATGACCGTTCCGTTTCACGTGCAACATCGGGGGAGCCGGCGCTTGATCCCATCCGGGTACGGTTCGGGCGGGAAAACGGGGTGCCCCGCCCGGTTGCTTGCGCAAGGCATGGTGGACGGCGCAACAAAGCTGCCATGAAAACCCATGGTTCCACTGGAATTGCCGCCGAGGGTCTGGTATTCAGCCAAACATTCCGGCCGGCGGCCCTCGCCGGCCCTTGCTCGTGCGGACAGGCTATTGGGCGATGGAAAAGTTTACCGTTCTGACCGGCGTCGCGGCGCCGCTGCCGATGATCAACATCGACACCGATATGATCATTCCCAAGCAGTTCCTGAAAACGATCAAGCGCACCGGGCTTGGCAAGCATCTGTTCGACGAGATGCGCTACACGCCCGACGGCAAAGAGGTTGACGGCTTCGTGCTGAACCAGCCGGCCTACCGCAAGGCCAGCATCCTGGTGGCCGGCGACAACTTCGGCTGCGGTTCGTCGCGCGAGCATGCGCCGTGGGCGCTGGCCGATTTCGGCATCCGCTGCATCATCGCCCCCAGCTTCGCCGACATCTTCTACAACAACTGCTTCAAGAACGGCATCCTGCCGATCAAGCTGCCGAAGGAGCAGGTTGACCTGCTGCTCGACGACGCGTCGCGCGGGTCGAACGCGGTGGTGACCATCGATCTGGAGCGTCAGGAAATCACCGGCCCCGACGGCGGCCGCATCCCGTTCGATCTCGACCCCTTCCGCAAGCACTGCCTGCTGAACGGCCTGGACGACATCGGGCTGACCCTGCAGCAGGTGTCGGTCATCGACGGGTACGAATCCCAGCAGAAGACCGGCCAGCCGTGGATGTGGGGCTGATCCCCCGCGGTCCCGCCACCTTCATCTGATTCCAATCTCCAGCGGAGTGCACGGACGATGCCCGCCAACAAGAAGATCCTGTTCCTCGCCGGTGACGGCATCGGCCCCGAAGTGATGCGCCAGGTGCGCCGCGTCATCGACTGGATGGACCGGCGCCGCGGCGTCACCTTCGACGTGTCCGAAGGGCTGGTCGGCGGTGCGGCCATCGACCAGTACGGCGTGCCGCTGGCCGACGCCACCCTGGCCGAGGCGCTGGCCTCCGACGCGGTGATGCTGGGGGCGGTCGGCGGGCCGAAGTGGGACACCATGTCCTTCGACAAGCGCCCGGAAGCCGGCCTGCTGGCACTCCGCAAGGAACTGGGCCTGTACGCCAACCTGCGCCCGGCCCAGGTGTTCGACGCGCTGGTCGATGCCTCCACCCTGAAGCCGGAAATCGTCAAGGGCCTGGACATCCTGATCGTCCGCGAACTGACCGGCGGCGTCTACTTCGGTGAGCCCCGCGGCATCGAGGATCTGGGCAACGGCGAAAAGCGCGGCATCAACACCCAGGTCTACACCACCACGGAAATCCGCCGCGTGGCGCGGGTGGCCTTCGAGCTGGCGCGCAAGCGCAGCAACAAGGTCCATTCCATGGAAAAGGCCAACGTCATGGAATCCGGCCTGCTGTGGCGCCAGGAAGTGACCCGCCTGCACCAGGAGGAATTCCAGGACGTCGAGCTGCACCACATGTACGCCGACAACGGCGCCATGCAGCTCATCCGCAACCCCAAGCAGTTCGACGTGATCGTCACCGACAACCTGTTCGGCGACATCCTGTCGGACGAAGCGGCCATGATGACCGGCTCGCTGGGCATGCTGCCGTCGGCGGCCCTGGGTGACCCGGACGCCAACGGCAACCGCAAGGCCATGTACGAGCCGGTCCACGGGTCGGCCCCCGACATCGCCGGCAAGGATCTGGCCAACCCCATCGCCACCCTGCTGTCGTTCGCCATGGCGCTGCGCTACTCGTTCAACCTGGACACCGACGCCGGCCTGATCGAAAAGGCCGTGCAGAACGTGCTGGGCGGCGGCATGCGCACCGCCGACATCATGGCCCCGGGCATGGCCCGCTGCTCCACCACCGTGATGGGCGACAGCATCCTGCGCGAGCTGGACAAGCTGGCCGCCTGATCCTTCGGCCCTGCCGTTTTGAAAAAGCCCCCTTCCCGGGCCGGGAAGGGGGCTTTTTCATTTCACCCCGCCATCCTGCGCCATTTTCAAGATCATATCGGCCATCACACTTTTCTTTATTGCCTGCCCTGATATTTCATAAAATCAGATAGTTAGAGTCCTTCAGGTGCTTATTGAAGCACCTGAAGGACTCTAAGCTTTTGGTTTTTCCGTGTGATTCACGCTTCAAACGATTCCGTTTGAACCGATCAAACTCTAATACGGGGATGAACATGGTTTCCCGGTTGTTAATATTTTCTCCACATATACTGCCCGCTACGTGAATCTTTTTATTTTTTGAGTATCAAATATACAATCAAGGTGGCAAATTGATTTTGCATACTTTTGAATGAAATATGAAAGAGCTTCTGGCGACACTCTTCCTGATGTCGATTGTGAACGCGGGTATCGCGGGGCTGATCTGGAATGCCTACCGGCATTTGCAGGGCGTCCGGCTGATCGCGGTGGGATTCATTGTCGGGGCCGTGGCTGTGATGGTGGGGGGGGCGTTCTACCGGCCCGCCCCCGGCTTTCTGAACGGCATGACCGGGTATCTGCCCAACATCCTCGTCTACACGTCCCTGGCGTTGTGCGTGAACGGGGTCATGATTTTTCTGGGGAAAACGCCCCGGCGCTGGCTGTTGCCCTTTTCCATTCTGTTCCCGATGATCTATTGGCCGCTCGCCCTGGCCACCGATCCCGGCGACGGGGCTTTCCGTTCCCTGGCCGGGGCGGTGGTGTTGAGCGTCGGGTTCGGGTCGGTGGTTCCGGTGGTGTGGCGGCGGCAGGGGGATTGCGCCTGGCTGCGCTGGACCCTGCTGCCGGGCATCGTCATACACCTGTCGCTGCAGGGAACATGGTCGCTGTACCGCGTCTGGCTGCGGCTGACCGGCGAGATGGACCCGACCATGTTCTTTCCCTGGACCATCGTCGAATCCGGCGTTGCCCATCACCTGTGGTTCGTGTGCTTCCTGGCCATGCTGGGCGCGCGGCTTCAATCGAAGGTCGAACAGCGCAACCGCGACCTGGCGCACGAGATCGACCGCCGCCGCCATCTGGAACAGCAGCTTGCGGCCACTCTGGCCGCCGAACGGCAAACCCATGCCGAATACCGCCAGTTGCTGGACATCGTGGTGCACGAGGTCCGCACGCCGCTGACCGGCATCGACCGGGCGGCGGAGATGCTCCAGCTTCAGCCCACCGTCCTGCCGGACGCGGGGCTGCGGCGGCTGACCGAGATCCGGGCCGGCGTCCGCCGCGTGGCGGGGCTGGTGGACCGGATCACCGCCAGCGAACGCACCGGCCATGTGCAGTTCCAGCCGCAGCCGCTGGATCTGATGGCGGTGGTGCAGACCGTGGTGGGGGGGCTGGGCCATCTGGGGGCCGAGCGCCGGGTGCAGGTCGCCGGCCCCGGCCATCCGGTCTGGCTGGAAACCGACCCCAGCATGATCATCGCCATTCTGCGCAATCTGGTGGAGAACGCCTTGAAATATTCGCCGCCGCCAACGCCGGTCGTTCTGTCGGCGCTCGCCCATGACGGCATGGTGACGGTCACGGTCACCGACCAGGGAATCGGGATTCCCGATCTGGAGCGCCCGTCCATCGGCCGCCGGTTCTACCGCGCATCGAACACCGGCCGCCACTCCGGCAACGGGCTTGGGCTTTTCATCGCCCGCCGTTTCCTCGCAGAAATGGCGGGAACCATGCGCCACGATCCCGGCCCCGGCAATCTTGGGACATGCGTCACCCTGACCCTGCCGGTGCGGCCACTGGAAACGGACATGCCGGAGGCCCGCTATGCCTGATGCGCTGCCCGAAGTGTTGGTGGTCGAGGATGCCGAAGGGCCGCGGGTCGATCTGGTCGATTACCTGTCCCTGAAAGGATTCCAGGCGGCGGGCGTGGGGTCGGGGGCAGACGCGCGCCAAGCCCTGGCCGTCCGCCTGCCGGACGTGATCGTGCTGGATATCGGTCTGCCCGACGGCAACGGTTTCGATCTGGCGCGGGACATCCGCAGCCGCTACGGGCTGACCTGCGGCATCATCATGCTGACCGGCTTCGCCAGCGTCGATGACAGGGTGGAGGGGCTGGCCAGCGGCGCCGACATCTATCTGGTCAAGCACGCCAGCTTGCGGGAGATCGAAGCGAACATCCGCGGCCTGCTTCGCCGCCTGTCCGCCGCCGGGCCCGGCGATGCACCCCCCGTTCCCGCCCCGTCCCCCGCCGGCTGGCGGGTGGAGCCGCAAAGCTGGCGGCTGATTGCTCCGTCGGGTACGGCGGTGCAATTGACGGCGACGGAATTCGCCTGCGTCGCGGCGCTGTTCCGCTGCCGCGGCACCCCGGTGCCGCGCGGCGATCTCATCGCGGCGCTCGACCGCCCCTCCATGCGCTACAACGACCGCAACCTGGATGCTCTCATCAGCCGGATGCGGCGCAAGGTGGCGGGAGCCTGCTGCGCCGACCTTCCCATCAGCGTCGTCTACGGCGTCGGCTATGTGTTCCGCGACCTTCCGCCGGCATGACGGAAAAAGGGCTGGCACGGGGTACCCCGTGCCAGCCGCCGTTTGACGCGGAAACCCTCCGCCCCATCAAACCCTAGTCGGCGGGCGGGGTGCCGCGGGAACGGCCGCCGCCCTGCCCGTTGTTGTGGCTGGCCTGTCCGCCCTTGCGCCCGGCCTCGGCGGCCAGGGCCGGATTGCGGGCGAAGCTGCGGGCCTGAGCCGGGACGCTGCGCCCGCCCTTGCGCCCGGCTTCCGCCGCCAGTTCCGGGTTGCGGGAAAAGCTGCGCTTGGCGGCGGGCACGCTCTCGCCCCCCTTGGCCGCGATTTCCCGCTGCTTTTCCGGGTCCATGGACGCGAAACCCCGGTTCGACGTCCGTCCGGCCTCCTTTGCCGTCATGGGAACACCTCCACCTCTGCCATGTCCCGTTAACCGGCGGCGAAGGCTTTGGTTCCCGAAGGGATGACGGATTCTCAGCCGCCCGAGGAATCTCCACCGGATTCCTGGGCGGCGATGGCATCGGCCAGCGCGATCAGGCGGCGGGCGTTCTCCACATGCAGGTTTTCCACCAGCCGCCCATCCACCAGCACCACCCCCTGGCCCGCGGCCACGGCGGCGGCGTGGGCCGCGGTGATGCGGCGGGCGTGGGTGACCTCGGCCTCCGACGGGGCGAAGGCGGCGTTGCAGGCGGCAATCGTCTTGGGATGGATCAGGGTCTTGCCGTCGAAGCCCAGTTGGCACCCCTGGACGCAGGAGGCGGCGAAGCCGTCATCGTCGTTCAGGTCCAGATGCACCCCATCGAGAATCGCCAGCCCATAGGCCCGCGCCGCCAGCAGGCACAGCCCCAGGCTGGTGATCATGGGCAGCCGGTCACGGGTGTGGGCGGCGTGCAGATCCTTGGCAAGATCCGAGGTGCCCATCACCAGCCCGCCCAGACGCGGGGTGGATCCGGCGATCTCGCGCGCGTTCAGCATGCCCATGGGGGTTTCCATCATGCACCACAGGCGCAGATCCGCGGGCGCCCCGGCGGCGGCCAGCACCGATTCGGCCTGCCGCACCATGTCGGCGCTCTCCACCTTGGGCAGCAGCACGGCGTCGGCGCCGCTGGATGCCGCCATCACCAGATCGTCATAACCCCAGGGGGTGTTCAGCCCATTGGCGCGGATGATGATTTCCCGCCCGCCGTACCCGCCGGCGGCCACCGCGGCGCGGATGGTGGCGCGGGCGTCGGCCTTGGCGTCGGGGGCCACCGCGTCCTCAAGGTCGAGAATCAGCCCGTCGGCGGGCAGGCTGCGGCCCTTTTCCAGCGCGCGGGCGTTGGAGCCCGGCATATAGAGCACGCTGCGGCGCGGACGGACGGTCATGGCCATGGGATCGTTCCCCGTATCGGAAGGCGGTGATGGTCACCCCCCTGATACCCCCCGGCTCCGGTCCTGTCCATGCCCTGTGGGGGCACAAGGATCAGGCGGCCATGGGTGTGCGCACCCCGCCGGCGCGGGAGGCGCGGAAGGTGGCGAGTTCGCGCTGCAACAGCGCACGCGCGTCGGGGTCCATCCCCTCGGCCACCGTCACCGGCTGTCCGGGGCGCAGGCAGAGCGGGGAGAGGGCGGTGACGATGCCGATGCGGATGCGGTCGGCGGTCAGCCCGGCGGCGGTGTCCCGCACCATGGCGCCCAGCGGCACCTCTTCCAGCGGGCGGGGGGCGGCGTTGCAGCGGTCGAGCAGGGCGGCGATGGTGTCGGCGTGCGCCATGGTGTCGCCGAAGAAGTCGATGATGCCGTCGGGATGCAGGACCACCGACCCGGACAGCAGGGCCACGGTCCCGTCGGCACGGCGCAGTTTCAGGCGAATCAATTCCACGGACATTCCGGTCGTCTCCTACCGCATTGCAGCGCAGCGAAGATTAGCAGCCGCTTGTTACACCCAGAAGTGCATTCGGGTTTCAGCACGGTGTCGGGCGATTTTGTCGCTGTAACCTTGGGACGATAGCCGCATGTTTCTGCAACAATGGGATGCCATGCCTGGGCGATGCCGCCCTGCAGCATTGCTGGAGCGTGTCATGATGACAATCCCACGGTGGACAGTACGGCCAAGCTGATTCATCCTTCCGCCTATGAAGACCGTCCTGTCGATCCAATCCCACGTTGCCTACGGCTATGTCGGAAACCGCGCCGCGGTGTTCCCGCTGCAGCGGCTGGGCTGTGACGTCATCGCCGTCAACACGGTGCAGTTTTCCAACCACACCGGCTACGGCTCGTGGAAGGGGGATGTGTTCACCCCCGCCCATGTGGAGCAGGTGTTGGAGGGGGTGGGGGAGCGCGGTGCGCTCGATTCGTGCGATGCCGTGCTGTCGGGGTATATGGGCGATGCCGCCATGGGCACCGTCATCCTGTCGGCGGTGGCGCGGGTCAAGACGGCGCGGCCCGACGCGCTCTATTGCTGCGACCCGGTGATGGGGGACGTGGGGCGGGGCTTCTTCGTGCGGCCCGGCATCCCGGAATTCATGCGCGACCACGCCGTGCCCGCCGCCGACGTGGTGACCCCCAACCAGTTCGAGCTGGAATACCTGACCGGCTGCCCCGTGACCTCGCTGGCCGAGGCGCTGGCGGCAACGGCGGCCCTGCGGTCCCGCGGACCGAAACTGGTCATGGTCACCAGCCTGACCCGCGCCGAAGCGCCCGAGGGCCGGATCGAGATGCTGGTGGACGGCGATGAGGGCGCGTTCCTGGTCGGCACCCCGCGCCTGCCGCTGGATCCGCCGCCCAACGGGGCCGGCGATGCGGTGGCGGCGCTGTTCCTGGCCCATTACCTGAAGACCCGCAGCGCCGCCGCGGCGCTGGAGGGGGCGGCGGCGGCCATCAACGCCGTGTTCCAGGAAACCCGCCGTGCGGGCACCCGCGAGCTTCAGCTCATCGCCGCGCAGGATCTGATGGCGGCACCCAGCGTGCGCTTTCCCGTCGAACGGGTCCGCTGACCGGCGGGGGGATCACTCCCCCTTGCCGATGGGCTGGCAGACGAATTCCCCCGGCGTGGCCTGCACCCAGCGTCCGGTGCGGCAATCCCGGTCGGGGATGCGCGCGCTTTCGGCCACCGCCGCCGCGGGGGCTGGCGTGGGGGCCGCGCACACATAGCCCTCGGGCGTGTAGCGGAACCAGCTTTCCCCGCCGGACGGGCAGGGGGTGACCACCACGGACCGGGGGGCCGCCGGGACCGCACCGGGAACGATCGGCGCCACCGGCACCGTCCGCGGGGCCGGTGCCGGGGTGGGGACGGGCGCGTCCACCGCCGCCGGCTGGAAAGCCGGGGCCGCCGGTGCGGTGACGGGAGCCGTCTGGGCCGGGGTGATGACCACCGGGGCCTTGGCCGCCGGGGCGGGGGCGACCGGCGGCGGAACGTCGGACGCGGCAGCCATCTGAGCAACCGGGACCATCGGGGCCGCCGCAATGGCCGGGGCGGCGACGGCGGGGGCCGTGCTGGTGGGGATCGGCTGGACCGCCGCGGGCCGGCTGGCTGCGGCCGGCAACAGCGGGCTTTCCACATCGCTCTGATGGGTGGGGGAGGGGGGAACCGCCGCCACGGTGACGGATGCCGTTTCGGCCGGTGCCGGACGCGGTACGGTCGCCGTTGCTGGTGCCGCCGCCACGGGGGCCGGGGCGGCGGCCTTGCGGACCGGGGCGGAGACCGCCGCCGGCTCATCCCCTGTCTCCCGCGTCTTGAGGATGAAGGAGCCGTCCTGCTCGTCGATGGTCAGGGAATAGCGCACGTTGCGGGCGGGATAGCGTACCAGCGGGTCAAGGCGTCCCTCGGTGATGGGGGCCAGCACGTCGGTGCGCGACTCCACCTCGGGCAGGGCGGCCACCGCCACCACCGGGCCGGCGACCATGGGCACGCACCCGCCCGCCGGCACCCCCGCCCCCAGGGCCAGAACCGGCAGAACCAGACGCCGAACCCCGCTGGGGAAACCGGAAAACACCGCCATGACAAAGCCCTTTCCGTTGATCGTCCCGTTTCCGGTCACCGCGCGTCGGCCAGCGCCACCGCCGTGGCCGCCGCCGCCTGCACGGGGGTGCCATGGGTGCCCCCCCCGTTCTCGGCGGCGGTCATGGCGTCCAGCAGGTCCGGCGGCGACGGCTCCAGCCCGGCGTCGCGCAGGGTGGCATAGACCGCCTTCCACACCTTTTCCGGCACCGAGAAGGTGGCGTCGTAATCCTTGACCCAGAAGATCAGGTTGTACTTCGCCAGCCACTGGCCGTTGCTGTTGCGCATGCCGTCGTAGCGCACGAAGGGAGCGGCCCCCCCGGCGCTGGGCATCGTCCCCTCGGCCACGGCGAGCGCGCGGGTCAGCACCTGCGCCATGAAGTCGGGATCGTAGGCCGGATCGGCGTAGTATTCCAGCCGCATCCACACCCGTTCCACCGCGCTGAAATTCACCACGGTGGCCTCCGACACCTTGCCGTTGGGCATGGCGACGGTGTAGCCGGACCCGTTGCGCACCCGCACCGTGCGCCAGGTCATGTCCACCACCACGCCCTTGACCACATCGGTGATCTGCACGCTGTCGCCGATCTTGAACGGCCGTTCCAGGTTCAGGATGATGCCGGAGAAGATGTTGGCGATGTTGGCCTGGATCGCCAGACCGATCACCATGCTGATGAGGCCGGATGCGGCCAGCAGGCTGGTCAGCGGCTGCTTCAGCACGAAGGCGATGACGCCGCACAGCGCCAGCCCGAAGATGATGATCGACGCAAAGCGGCGGATGATGCCGGGGATCTTGCGCTGGGTCTTCACCTCCAGCGGCGTCCACACGAACCGTTCCAGCGTCTGGGTGGCCAGGAACGCCGGCACCAGCAGCCACAGCACGTCGAAGGTGTTGACCACCGCGTTGATGCCGCTGGGCGGCAGGCTGGCCACCGCCCGGTCCAGCGCGATGTTGCCCACCGACATCAGCAGCAGCGGCCACGACAGGATGCGCATGAACAGCGTCTGCATCTTCCAGAACTGGCCGCGGTCCTTGCGGTCCATCAGGCGCGCGAACAGCGCCAGCACGGCGGCGAAGATGGCGATGGTCAGGAAATGGTCGGCGTCGATGACGTCGCGGGCGGCGGGCGCGTCGGGCACCGCCATCACCCCGAAATCGACCCGCGAGAAATCCGGGGCCGGACGCCCGAAGCCCACATAATTGGGGTCGCCTTCGGAGCTGATGGACACCACGTCCTGCGAGATCCAGGCCCGCGACAGCCGCCAGCCGGGCGACGCCGCCAGCACGCGGCCCCCCCGCAGCCGTTCCAGCAGGGCGGAGCCTTCGGCCTGTCCCTCCAGATTGCGGCTCAGCCGTTCCATCAGCGTCGGCTCGCGGGCCGGGACGGCGGTGGAGGCGGCCTTCAGCTTCTCCACGAAATCGGAGGTGTCGATCAGCCCCATGCCCAGAACGTCGGTGACGAACATCACGTTGTTCCGGTTGAGCGTGCGGTGGCGGAAGCTGAGCCCCGCCACCTTGCTGCCGAACGGCTGGCGGACGTTGAGGAAGTCCAGGCTGAACCGCCCCTCGATGCGGTAGGCGGCATAGGTCATGGTGTCGTCGCGTTCCTCGCGGTACGGCTTGCCCAGGTCGATGGGCTTGACCGCGTTGACGAACACCACGTCGGCGGGATTGAAATTGCCGCGGTAGCGGAACCACACGGTGGCGTTGAGCGTCGCCTCGTTCCGGTCGGGGTTCAGGTCGCGGATCTCGTTCATCTGGACGCCCGTGTAGATCACGTTCGTCTTGTACATGAAGCGGTCGTTGACATAGAGCGCCCGGCCCCGCTGCACCTCTTCCAGGAAGTTCGACACGCCCACGTCGCGGATGGGCTGAAGCTGGGTCAGGGCGGCCACCGGGTTCAGGCCGTTGTAGAGCGCCATCATCACCGGGATGTTGGCCTGTCCCTTGTCGTTGAAGATCCAGCTTCCCAGCACGCCCTGAAAGGCGGTTTCGCTGCGGTTGCGGTCGGCCAGCCGGCTGCGGATCTGGTCGGAGATCTGCTGCGGCGTGGCGGTCTTGCCGGCCTCCGGCCCGGCGGCCTTCAGCGTCTGGCCGATGGCGTCGGCGACGAGCGACAGGGAATCGTCGCCCATGGCCGCCGCCCAGTCGGGCACCGAGCGGAACCGCTTCTCGTACTGGCCGTAGAAGCTCTGGGCGCGTTCGTTGGCGGTGTCGAACAGGATCGGCGACGACACCAGCAGGCCGTTGGCGTACGCCTCCGGCGGCTGTTTCGCCGCCAGCTCCACCAGCCGGGCGCGGAAGGCGTTGGACGCCATGCCCGACAGGCCGCCGATCAGGTTGCGCACGTTGGCATCCCGCAGGGCCACCACCGCCTGGGCGCTGTCGGCGGGCGAGCCCAGGATCACCAGGGCGCCGGTGGGCATCTTCTGCTTCACGTCGGCGGCCAGGGCCTGCAGGTCGGTGCTGCCGGGGGCGAAGGTCCATTGTGCCACCAGTCTGGTGCCGAATCGCTGGATGATGCGGTCGAACTGCTCGGCCTGTTCGGCGGTCTGGGGGGTGTCGGCGCGCACCACGGCGATGGTGGGTTCGCCGATGACGTTGCGGACGTAGTTGGCCAGGAACCGGGTTTCGAACAGCGTGTCGAAATTGGTGCGGAACAGCCACGGGTTGGCGTCCCCCCCCGGATCGGCCATGGTGTTCGGCTCCAGCAGCGGCACGCCGCGGGCGGCGTAGACGCCCGCGGCGTCGGCGGCGCTGTCGGGGTGGTGGCCGATCACCGCCAGCACGTCCGCCTGCTGCGCCACCGTCTGGGCCAGGGCGCGGGAGGCGGCGGGGTCGCCCTTGTCGTCGAAGGCGCGCACCTCCACGGGCCGGCCCGACAGGCCGCCCGCGGCGTTGATGAGGCCGGCGCGCAGCTCCGCCCCCTGCCGGATCGCCCGCCCGATGGCCGCGTCCGTCCCCGACAGCGGGGCCACCACCGCCACCACCAGCGGGTCGTGCCGGTCGCCGTCCAGCACCCAGGTGCGCACGATGGCCGACACCAGGGCCGTGATGACGATGGCACTGACGATAATCAGGGCGAAGCGCGCCTTCTTGGTCAGCCGCGGCATGGTTGCGGGCTGGATCTGGGGCTTAAGCCGCTTGAACATGGACACCACCGGGAAGAAAGCGGAAAGGCGGAACGGACGGGGAAGACATGGCCGTCACCGCTCCTGCAGCCCGCGGTGCAGGCCGCTGAGGATGGGGGACAGCACGTAATCGAGCACGGTGCGCTGGCCGGTCAGGATGCTGCAGACCACCCGCACGCCGGGGTACAGGTCGTAGCGCCGCCCGCCGTACTGGAACGAGCGCGAGTCCAGCGCGATGCGCACCTTGTAATAGGATTGCTTGTCGGCATCGACCAGGGTGTCGGGGCTGATGGTGCGCACGTGGCCCACGATGTGGCCGAAGCGCGACGCATCGCTGCTGGCCAGGGTGACCGACACCTCCTGCCCGGTCTGGACATAGCCGATGTCCTGCACCGG
This sequence comes from Azospirillum fermentarium, assembly GCF_025961205.1. Lineage (NCBI taxonomy): Bacteria > Pseudomonadati > Pseudomonadota > Alphaproteobacteria > Rhodospirillales > Azospirillaceae > Azospirillum > Azospirillum fermentarium. The sequence goes on along the minus strand of NZ_JAOQNH010000003.1, from coordinate 1,214,041 downwards.
CAGGCGGGCGTCGATCACGAGCTGGCTGTCGGCGGGCACCAGCTCCACCACCGTGTCGCCCGGCTTGACCACCGCGCCGCGGGTGGACACCGACAGGGTTTTCACCACGCCGGCCACGGGGGCGCGCAGGCTGCTGCGGTCCAGGTTGTCTTCCACGCGGGCTTGGCGCTGGGACAGCTCGGCGATGCTGCGGCGGGCCTCTTCCAGGGCGCTGCGGACCTCTTCCTTGTATTTCTGGGTGATCCAGGCCAGCCGGTCGCGGGCCTCCCCCAGGGCGGCCTGCGCGCGCAGCAGGGCGTTGCGGTCCTCGGCCAGGGTGCCGGTCAGGTTGGCCTGATCGCGCAGAAGCTCCAGATGCTTCATGCGGTTGGTGATTTCCCGCTTCAGGAGCGTGTCGCTGATGGCGATCTGCTCCTGCACGATGCGCAAGCCGGCCTGCGTCCCGGCGATGCGGGATTCCATCATCGCCACGTCCTGCTCGCGCTGGGTCACCGTCTGGGTCTGGATGCGGATGTCGGAGGCCAGCCGGTCCCGCCGCGCCTGGAACAGCAGGCGGGAGGCGGCGACCACCTCCGGCCCCCGTTCCAGCAGCCACGCGGGATATGTCACGGCGGGGGCGTCCTCCACCTCCGCCTCCAGCCGCGCGCGGTCGGCGGCGAGCGAGGACAGGCGCTCGCGCAGTTCGCCCGCGTCCGAGCCGGTCTTGGTCTGGTCCAACTCCACCAGCGGCTGGTTTTCCGTCACCCGGTCGCCTTCGGCCACCAGGATCTCGCGGACGATGCCGCCCTCCAGGTGCTGGACGCTCTGGACATAGGACAGCGGCACCACCTCGCCCGGCGCCACGCTGGTGACGTTCAGCTCGGCCACCGACGACCAGCCGACGGCGAACAGCACCAGCGCCCCGGCGGTGACCAGGAAGCGGTCGTCGCCCGACGGATCGTCCTCCGCCCCCGCCGTGACGGGCACGGTCCCGGCCGCGGGCGGGCGGGCGGTAAAGCGGGACAGCCGGATCAGCCAGCCGGTCAGGTTCATCGCGCCACCGCCTCCGCCGTCACCGCGGTGCCGGCGCCGTCCAGATCCAGGAGATGCGAGGCCCCCTGCAGGATGCGCGGGTCGTGGGAGGCGACCACCACCGTGCACCCGGACCGCGCCAGGTCGATCAGCGCCTTGTACACCAGGGCCGTGCCCTCGGCGTCCAGCCCCTCGGTCGGTTCGTCGAACACCGCCAGCCGCCCGCCGGACGCCAGCGCGCGGGCCAGCGCCAGACGGCGGCGGTGGCCCACGGAAAACTCGCGGCCCGCGTTGCGGATCAGGGTGTTGATCCCCTGGGGCGTGCCGGCGACGACATGCGCGGCCCCGGCCCGTTCCAGAACCGCCATCAGCCCGGCGTCGTCCAGATCGGGGCGCACGGCCAGCAGGTTGTCGCGGATCGACAGGTCGAGGAAGGCCGGCTCCTGCGGCAGATAGGCCACCTGCGCCCGCCACCAGCCGGGATTGAAGCGGCGGATGTCCACCCCGTCGGCCAGGATCAGTCCGTCCTGCGGCTCGATCAGCCCGGTCAGCAGCCGCAGCAGCGTGGTCTTGCCCGCCCCGTTGCGGCCCTTGACCGCCAGCACGGCACCGGGCGGCAGGCGGAACGACACCCGCCGCAGCACCGCCGCCGCCCCTTCCGCGGGCGTGTAGGTGACGTCGCGCAGCTCCAGCGCACCGGTGAAGGACGCCAGCGCCGAGCCGCCGGTCCCTTCCACCGGAAGCCGTGCCCATTCCTCCAGCCGCGCGCGGGCCTGGCGCGCCAGGATGAAGGCGCTGCCGATCTGCCCCACCCGCCCGATGGGGGCCACCGCCTTGCCGGCCAGGATGTTGATGCCGATCAGCGTGCCCACGTCCAGATGCCCGCGCACCACCAGGATGGCGCCGACGGCGATGACCGCCACGCTTTGCAGCGACTGGAGCGTCTGGGACGCCGACTGCGACCGCCCCTGCGCCAGCGACAGCCGTTCGCGCGCCGCCCGCGCGCCGCGCACCGCCCGTTCCCACTGGGCCATCACCGGGGCCAGCCCGGCAAAGGCGCGCACCGTGTCGCGGTTGTCGATGCCGGCGGCAACCAGCCGCTGGGTTTCCATGGCGGCCTGCGAGCTTTCCTGCCCCACCGTCTGCAGCACCGACTGGCTGAGCTGGTTGGCGGCGATGGACAGGGCCACGAACACCACGCACACCAGCGCCAGCGGCCAGCTCGCCAGCAGGATGATGGCGATGAACATCAGCGCGAACGGTACGTCGAACAGGGCCGCCAGATTGGCCGGTCCGTGGGCGGAGTCCAGCAGGTCCAGCCCGCGCAGCACCTCGCGCTGGCGGGCGGGGGGATGGCGGTCCAGCGCCCCGCCGCGCGCGGTCAGCAGCACGCCATAGGCCCCGGCTGCCGTCCGCTGCTGGGCGGTGCGCCCGAAATTGGCGGCGATGCGCAGGCGCACATGACGGAACGCGTGCTCGAACCCGATGGTCGCCACCACCCCCACCGTCAGCGTCAGCAGCGTCGCATCGACGCCGTGCGACACGTACCGGTTCAGCACCAGCATGACATAGAAGGACGACGCCAGCGCCAGCCCGTTGGCCGCCGCCGACGCCGCCAGCAGGCGCCGCGCCGTGCGGGGGCTGGCGCGCAGGCGGGTGACCAGATCCTTCATTGCGGTGCCTGGGACGGAGCCTGGGACGGTGCCGGTGCTGCGGGTGCCGGGGCCGGCGCCGGGTTGGCCTTGGCCGGAGCCTTGGGCGCGCGCGCCGCCGGCTTGGGCTTGTCCTTGCCCGCCTGGCCGACGGGGCGGGTGCGCACGTCGGTGTAGCTCAGGTGGCCGATGGCGGCCAGAAGCTGGTATCCCGCCAGCGCCACGTCGGTTTCCGCCGCCGCGGCATCGCTCTGGGCGTTGATCAGCGTGGTTTCCCCGGTCAGCAGGTCGATCAGCGAACGGGTGCCCAGTTCGCGTTCCGACCGCGCCACCTCCAGGAAGCCCTTGGCGAGGCTGGCCTGATCGCGCAGCAGCTCGGCCTGCTGCCGGGCGCTTTGCAGCCGCGACCAGCTGTTGCGCACGCCCTCCAGCACCTGCCGTTCCTGATCGGCCAGCGAGGCGTCGGCGGCGGCGGCATCGGCGCGGGCCTGCTTGACGGAGTTGAGCGCGGTGAAACCCAGATTGAACGGCAGGGTGAGCTGCACCTTGGCCACCGATTCGTTCTGGCGCCCGGCGGTGCCCTGGTAATCGTCCTTCACCGTGCGTTCCAGCACCCCTTCGATGCGGGGGTAGAAGCTGCGGCCCTGGGTGGCGGTCACGTTCTCCCGCGCCGCCGCCGAGGTGAGCGTCAATTCCTGAAGGCGCAGGTTGCTTTCCTGCGCCCGCGTCAGCGCCTCTTCCAGCCGGCGGGGCAGGGCCGGTTCGGGCAGGGCCAGCGCCTGCAAGGCGGTGCCGTTGATGTCCACATGGCCGAAGAACGCCTGGAACCGGTTCAGCGCCACCTGCACCGCCTCTTCCGACGCCACGCGGCGGGCCTGGGCGCCGGCAAGCTGGCTTTTGGCCTGCAGAACGTCGGTGGAGAAGCCGTAGCCTTCGCGCAGACGCACCTCTTCCAGACCGGTCTGGCGGCGGATGTTCTCTTCCGACTGGCGGGCGTACTTCAGCACCATCTGCGATTTGAGCAGGGTCGCATAGGCCCCCAGCCCTTCCAGCAGCAATTCCTGGCGTGTGCGCTCCACCGACACGTCGGCGCGGATGGAGGTCAGCCGTGCCCGTTCGATGTCGGCGTTGGTGGCGCCGAAATCCCACAGGAGCTGGGTGGCCCGCACCGTCATCTGGCGGGCGTACATGTTGGTGTTGCTGGGGCCGGGCTTTTCGAAACGCTCCCGCCCCACGCCCGCGGAAAAGGCCATGTTGGGATACCATGCCCCCACCGAGACCCGCAGCGCGTTGAATGCCGAATCCGCCGACGACTGCGCCGCCCGCAGACGGTCGTGACTTTCGGTTGCCGACATCAGCAACTTTGCCGCAACGTTTTCAGGCTGTGCCGGTCCCGCAACCGAAGGATTGGGCAGCACCAGAGCCATCACAACGGCCCAAAGGCGTATCGTGCTGATTTTATTGAACATCGATAGCAAGGAATCTGTCGGGATGGATATTTTCCCAAAGGGATGGAGACAGCTTATGCCACGGCTTCGCCAGTTTCCATTAAATAATAGACTTAACAAAAACTTGTCGGAAGGTATACGGCATTCACATGGGGCTTGGAGGGAAGCAAATATTCCCGTATCGCGCGAATGACGTGCCATCTCGCTGTATACGGCACCAGTCTTTCTATTGATTATCGAGACGGATCACAAGGGCGAGGCCGTTCGAATTTCATGATTCGCCGGGATGGAGCCACTGGCAACCAAAAGATGTCAATGCAATTTTTCGCTCTTCAGCTCTTGATTTAGAAGAGGTGGGGTCAATACAGTTTTCCAGATCAATGCCCCCGACGGGGCTGGCCGGCTCGGGGCCTCCATGCCCGCCGGAATCATATCGTGCCGGGGTTTTCATGATACAGTGACCGTCTGTGCCGGCCGGTGACCAGAAACACACGAAGCGGAGGTGCGCGATGCTGAAATGGCTCAAGAACCAGATCATCGAGCCTCAGCCTGCGCCGGTCCCGGCCCAGCAGCCGTGCTCCGACCCGGTGCAGGCCGCCATCGACCGGCAGGACCGCCAGGGCGGCGGCAACGACGGTTCCGCTGCCCCCGCGGCAGAGGAACAGGGCTCGTCCGTGGGCGGCGGGCTTCTCGGCGGGTTGGCCGGGCTGGTGACCGGTGTGGCGGTGGCCGAGGCCATCCTGTCCGCCGGTGACGACGACAGCCGGGCCGGCAGCGCCCCATCGGCCCACGGGGGGGAGACGGGCGGCGACGGATTCGGCGAGGGGTTCGCCGAGAGCGGCGACGAGGGGTGAGTCCGGCGCCCGCCGGCGATCGCGCCTGAATAAGGGTCTGTGCACAAAAGGTTCTGTGCACAGGGGTGCGTATCTGGCCTATATGATGGTGCCAATCCCGTTACGCTCGTTCATCACCGAGGCTTTCTATGACCGTCCGCGCCCATCTTGTCCGGGTGTTCGCTCTCCTGGGGATTCTGTCCACGCCCGGCGTGGGCGCCGCGCAAACGGATGACGTGCCCATGCTGGGCAAGATCGACAAGGCGCAGACCGTGGTTGGAACCGGCGGCATCACCGGCGTCTATTATCCCGTGGGCGGCGCCTTGTGCGCGTCGGTCAACCGCACCCGTCCGGCCCACGGGGTGCGCTGCACGGTGCAGCCGTCCGCCGGTTCGGTCGCCAACATCGAGGATATCCGTGCCGGCCGCCGCCAGTTTGCCATCGTGCAGTCGGACGTGCATTTCAACGCGTACAAGGGGGTGGGATCGTTCAAGGAGCGGGGGGCTTTTACCAAGCTGCGCTCGGTGTTCTCGCTCTACCCGGAATCCCTGACCATCGTCGCCAACCCGGCCAGCGGCATCAACGGGTTCGAGGATCTGAAGGGCAAGAAGGTCAACGTCGGCCCCACCGGATCGGGTGTGCGCGCCACCCTCGACGCGGTGATGGGAAAGGTGGGCTGGACCTATGCCCAGTTCGCCGATGCCGCCGACATTCCCCAGCCCAAGCTCCCCGCATCCTTGTGCGCGCGCCAGGTGGATGCCGTGGTCTATCTGGCCGGCCACCCCAACAGCGCGGTGCAGGAGGTGACGAACTCCTGCCCTTCCACGATCATCCCGGTGTCGGGAGAGAATGTGGACAGGCTGGTGGCGGAAAATCCCTATTACGGGCATGCGGTGGTGCCGGGCGGCTATTACCGCAACAACGACACCGACGTGAAGACGTTCGGCGTGCTGGCCACCGTGGTCACGTCGGAAGACGTGCCCGCCGATGTGGTCTATACGGTGGTCCGGGCGGTGTTCGAGGATCTGCCGGCGGTGCAGAAGATGCACATGGCCCTGAACCGGCTGAACAAGACGGCGATGGTCCATGCCGGCCTGACCGCCCCGCTGCACGAAGGGGCGGTGCGCTATTTCCGCGAAACCGGGCTGCTGCCCAGCGAGTGATGATGCCGGTGACGGCGGCCCGGCACGCCGCCCACGGTTATGCGTGGGCGGCGTGCGCCGCGGCGTGATCGTCGGTGATGGCGGGGCTGTGGTCCTGGCCGCCGGTGGCGGCGTGTTCGGTCCCGGCCCCGGCCGTATCTGTATCCGTATCCGTGGCCCCCGCGTCCGCCGTCTGCCCGCCGTTCAGCCCCTGCTGCAGCAGGGCGGCGTAGTTCACCGCCGGCTGTGGGGGCTGGACCGGCGTGGCGTCCGCCGTGGTGGTCATGCGCACGCTCGCCGTGTGGTCCACGTCGAAGGATACCGCCACCACCTCCCGCGTCTGTCCGTCGGTCATGGTCATCGACGATGTGGCGAGCACCCGGTTGCCGTTGATGCTGCCCGCTGCCTCCTGGCTGACCACCGTGATGGCGGCGATGCCGGCGTCCTTCAGCGTCACCAGTTCGCCCGCATCGCTGATGCCGTCGCCGTTGCCGTCGCGCCAGACCAGCAGGCTGGCGTACGCCGCATCCTGCGCATCCACCCGCCCGTCGCCGTTGCTGTCGAAGGTGGCGAGGGCTGCCAGACTGTGGGACGCCCCCGGCGCCAGATATTCCGACACCAGTTCGCCCGCCCCGGTGATCTTTCCGTCGTAGTTGGCGTCATAGGCCAGGATGCCGTCGCCCTTGCCCACCCAGCCGGTGGTGTCGGCCACCCCGTCGGCGTTCATGTCGAACCGCACCCCGTCCGCCTTTGACCGCAGGGCGATGCCGTTGCCGTCCAGATCCAGGATCACCGGGTCGCCGTTCAGGCAGGTGAGGCTGAAATTGTCCAGCGACAGGCTGGGGGCGGTGTTCGTGCCGCCGACATTGACCACGCCGATGCCCAGCGACACCGTTGATCCGGCAGCCAGGACCATTTCGAACGTGCCGTACGCCTCGTTGATGCCGGTCAGGCTGGTCAGGTCGAAGGTCTTTGCCGCGTGGCCGTTGACGACGACGAACAGGAAGTCGGGGTTGGTGTGGTCCGTCTGGGTGTAGATCCAGTCGAAGCGCAGCACGCTGTCGTTGGCCACCGTGATGGGGGTGTTCTTGATGAAGGCGGCGGCCCCGGTGATGTTCTGGGTTTCGGACAGGCCGCCGAGCGTCATCAGCCCCCCGCTTCGCAGCCCCAGGGCGTGTTCCAGGCTGGTGAGGGTGGCGGCATCCGCCGTCTGGTCCGCCACCGTATAGGCGTGGACGCCGTTGGTGTCGAAGGTGCCGTTGGCGATGATGCTGCCGGACGGGCCGGTCCAGGTGCCGAAGGTGGTTGACCAGTCGGTGAAGAAGCCGTCCGTGCCGTATTGGGTCAGCGTGGAGTCGCTGAACACCCCGGGGAGCATGGCGGTGTGGGCCGCCATCAGGCTCGACGGCAGCACGCTGAGGCCGACCGTCGCCGAGCCGGTGTTGCCGTCCTCGTCGGTGACGGAATAGCTGAAGCTGTCCGTGCCGGTGTAGCCGGTGGTGGGGACATAGACATAGCTGCCGTCGCTCTTGAGTGTCACGAGGCCGTGCGTGGGCGTGCCCGTCAGGGCGTAGAGCAGGTCGGCGGCGGGGGTTTCCGCATCGGATGCGCCGATGGCGCCGTAATAGACGGTGTCGGTGTACGTGACGGGGCCGGTGGTGACGGTCACATCGTCCAGATAGGAGATGCGGTTTTCCTGGTTGAGAATGGTGACGTAGTTGTTGGGGAATGTTTCCGTTATCGTCTCGGTGATGGTCGCGGAAAGACCCGTGTTGGTATTGACCACGGTGGCGGTCACCGACGTGCCGTCATCGTGGACCAGGAAGCTGAGAACATCGTCGGCCGCCATGCCCAGAGTGACGGAATCGACGTATGTGAAGGTTCCGCCTTTGTTGTACCCGATGACGACCTTGTCTTCGTCGGCCTTCAGCTTGACGATGACACCGTTGTCCAACTCGCCTGAAGAGCCGGGATCGGACGTGTCGCGGCCCTGGTCGGAACGGGTGCTGATGAAGAGGACGTCATCGGTTCCCTGGGACGGGAAGTGCCACAGGCCGCTGACCGTCACCCCCAGCGGCAGGGTGGCGGGGGGCAGTTCGTCGGCGGTGGCCAGGACGCCGCGGTAGGACAGTTTCAGCGCGCCGCCCTCCACCGTCACCGCCGGTGTCTTGCCGGCACTCACCACGTCGGGGAAAAGCGAGGTATCGGACGTCCATTTGCTGTCCAGGGTGCCGTCGAAGCTGTCGCTGACATACAGCCCCATCGCCGCCGGCGTGGGGGGGCTGCCGCCATCCGTCACGGTGACCGACGCCGTGGCCGATTCGACCGAAAAGGAGCCGGCGATGGACAGGTGTCCCGACAGGTCGGCCCGGTCCCCCGCAGTTCCCACCATCTGGTCCCAGGCGTGGAAGGTCAGGGCGCCGCTGGCGGTGCCTGTGGTGGTGCTCTGGAACAGCAGCCGGTCCTCGGCCCGCAGCAGCAGGGCGCTGCCGTCGCTGACGCCGCTGATCTGGGTCCAGGTGGCGCCGTCGTCGGTGGAATACCACCAGATCCCCTTGGCGGTGTCCGTGGCGGTGATGGCGATGCCGGTCTGCGCCTCGATGTCGGCGTCGTGCACGGTGGTGGAGGTATCGGCGTTCTCGCCCACCAGCGACGACACCAGCACGCCCACCGTGCCCGACGGTGTTTCGCCCACCGTGCCGGCCCAGACCGGCACATGGTCAATGGTGAACGTGTCGGTCAGAAGTTCGGGGGCATGGTTGAACTGCGGGTACAGCTCGACGCCGCTGATCTTCAATTCCGAATGGGGGGCCGCCTCGTTGACGTTCATGGACCCCATGGCCAGCGCCACCGTGTCCCCGGCCTTCAGGGAGATCTCGAACAGCCCCGATGCGTCCGCGGCCTGGGCCAGCAGATAGGCGTGGCCGTTGACCACCACGAATCCGAAGTCGGGATAGGCCGCCGACACGTCGGTGAAGTCGAACGACCAGTGGATCCGCAGGATGCTGTCTTCGGCGACCGTGATGCTCTGGTCCATGATCATGGCGCTGCCGATGGTCGCCCCGCCGCCGCCGAGTGCGTTCAGCGTGCCCACCGTCAGCCCCAGTGCCGTGTCGAGTTCGCCGGCCTGCACCCCGTCGGCGGATATCGACGCCCAACTGTTGCCGTCGGTAACCACGCGCACCGATCCCGTGGACGTCCAGCCCGCCAGATCGAGGGAGAAATCGCCGTTGACGATCTGGTTGGCGGACAGCAGGACGATGCCGGCGCTATAGACCGTCGATCCCCCGGTGGCGGACAGGTCGCTCAGATCGACCACGGTCCCCGTGACCACCGCCGCCGCCGACGATTCGATCAGATGCATCACCAGCGGGGGAGGAACGCCGTTGAACGTGGCCGACGGCAGGAAGCGGATCTTGGTCCCGGCCCCCAGGACCAGGGCGGCGTCGAAGGATACGTCGGTGATGCTGATCCACCGTTCCGCCGCCGGAACCCAGTATTGCCAGGCGCCGTTTCCGGTCGGGTCGCCGTCGATGGCGACGACCGCCACCCCGGCCAGGGTGGACACGTTCCCGTCGATGATGTCGGAGAACAGGCTGTCCACCAGGGCTCCGACCGCCATGCTGCCGGAGTATGATCCGTCGTACAGGCTGGACGGCAGGAAGGCGTGCAGCCCCAGGGTGATGGGGGCGTCGTTCACCGAATCGATGTTGACGGTCAGCGACGCGGTGCTGCCGGAAAAGGGATTCTTGCCCCCGGCCAGATCGGCCCACGTGTGGGAACCGGTGGGCGAGAGGGTCAGGACATCGTGCCCGCTGATCTGGCCGGCGCGGCTGTCCACCGCCACCAGCTCCAGATCCGTGGCCGTGCCGTGATAATCGGCCGCCGGAACGAACCGCAAGGAGACGCTGACCGACAGGAACAGCCGGGCATCGCCGGTCGGCGTGGTGAGCGTTGTCCAATCGGCCATCGCGTCGGTCTTGTACTGCCATTCGCCCTTGGCCGGGTCGGTGATGAAGGGCTTTACCAGAACGCCGGCCGGGGTGGTCCCGCCGCTGAACGTGAACAGGGTCTCGATAACGCTCAGAATCTTGAACCCGGTGGGGGCGGCATCGTCCTCGCCGACGTGCAGCAAGGAAGCCAGCAGCGCCTTGTCATAGCCGCTGGCGACGGTGGGCGCGTTGGGAATGGCCGGGGGCGACACGGGCGGCGAGACGGGCGGCGACACCACCACCGGCGGCGACACCGGGGGGGACACCGGCGGTGAGACGGGTGGAGATACCGGTGGCGAAACCACCGGGGGCGAGACGGGCGGCGACACCACCACCGGCGGCGACACCGGGGGGGACACCACCGGTGGCGAGACCACGGGGGGCGATTCCGTCGGCGATTCCGGCGGTGACACCACCGCGGGCGGGGAAACGGGCTGGGTGGCCGTATCGCTGGCGGTGTTTCCGCCGGTCAGGGCCGCCGTCTTCATCAGGGTGGCGATGGCCTGCTGCTGATGCTGCTGCATCATGGCTTCCAGAATCGCCTTAGCCGGGTTGAGGCTGGCCGCTGTCTTCAAGGTGGAGGACGACAGCAGGTCGGTCCGGACCGTGTGGATTTCCGTGGCCGACAGGATGGTGGCGGGACCGCCGGCGAGGGCGGTGACGGTTTTGAACACCTGCACCAGATCGCCGCCGGTCTTCATCTCCGCGGCCTTGAACAGGGGGACCGCCTCCACCGCCCGCGCGGCGGCGTCCCGCACGCCATCCCCGACGGCCCGTTCTCCCTCTCCGGCGGCAAGACGGTCGCCCGCTTCCGCCGGTGCCTTGTCGGCGGCGGCAGCCGCAAGGGCGGCCTTTTCCCCCCCCTCGCCGGCCTTCCCGGCCGCTTCGGCCACGGCCCTCTCCCCGCCTTCGGCGGCAGCCTTTTCCCCGCCTTCGGCGGCGGCCTCGGCGGCCTTTTCCCGGCCCTCGGGAGTGTGCGCTTCGGCGGTCTGGATGGCTTTTTCGGCCACGGCGGCGGCTTCCGCCGGCATGGACTGGGCGGCGAGGGCCGCATGCTCCGCCGACACTGCGACGGCATTCTCCGCCACGTTCTGGCCGGCGGTGGCGGCGGCCTGGGCGGCGTGGGCGGCGGCCTCGCCCGGGGCCTTCCCCTCGCTCAGCGCCTGTCCCAGGGCGGCGCCGAAGGCGGTGTTGCCGGCGCCGGCGCCCGTGCCGGAGGACAGGGCGGCCACCACCGGATCGGAGCGCACCCCCTGCGCCGCGCTGGAAACGTTGCCGGCGGCGGTGGCCGCCGTCTGCTGCGACGACGACACCGCCGCCGCGGGCGTGGATCCCGAGGCCAGCGCCGTGCCGAGGGAGGTGGCGAAGGTTCCCGCAGCTCCCGGCCCCAACCCGGTGTGGGCGGCGAAGCTGCTCACCGCTTCCCCCACCTTGGAACCGGACGCGAGGGAGGCCACCAGGCTGTCCGCCGGATTCATCGGCACGGCGGTGGATTTGGCAACCCCCTCCGACACCTGTTGCGACCGGGCGGAGGCGGCCAGCGCGTTGCCGGGATCGGACCCGCGGGCCAGCGCGTCCGACAGGGTGGCGGCAAAGGCCGGGTTGCTTCCCCCCGGCAGGGCGGCGGCGGGCCCGTTGCCGGACAGGGACGCCACCAGCTTGTCCGCAGCCGACGGGGTGACGGCGTTGGCCTGGGCCTGCTGCTGCGACCGGGCGGCGTCGGTGCTGGCCGCGGAAACGGCGCTGCCGATATCGCTGCCGTGGGCCAGGGCCTGTTCCAGCGACGCGCTGTAGGCGCCGCCGCCTCCCACCGCCCCCTCGACCCCCGTGCCGGAGGCGAGCGCGCTGGCCAGCTTCTGCGCCGGGTCCGGGGGAGCCGTGGCCGGCTGGGCGGCGGCGTGCGCGGCGCGGGCGGCGGTGTCCCCGGCCTGGGCCAGCGCCGGGGCCAGGCCGGCGCCGTTCTGGGCCGGATTCTGCCCCAGCGCGGTGTTCAGGTCGGCGAACACGGCCTTGCTCACCGCGCCGCTCCCGGTTCCCGCCGGAAGGATGCCGGTGTCGGAAAGGGCGCCGGCCACGTTGCCCCCCGTGGCCAACGCGCTGGCCAGCTTCTGTTCCGGGGTCAGGGCGGGGGCGGATTGCGCCTGGGCGATGCTGGCCGATACGATCCGGCTCGCCTCCGCCTGGGCGGCGTCGGGCGACGGCGACGTGGCCATCTGCGTCACGAAGCTGCGCACCCACTGCCCGGCATAGCCGGCAGCCTGTTCCGGCGGAACGCCGGCCGCGGCCATGGACTGGCCGATCTTCTGTTCCAGGGCCTGCGCGTTGCCTTGCCCGCCCAGCAGGGTGTTCACCGCCTCGTTGACCAGGGAATCCGGCACCAAAGGTTGCGGTGCCTGGGCCGGAGCCGGGCTTTCGGGAAGGGCGGCTAGCTGCTGTTCGTCGCGGGGCATGATGTCGTCAACCAGGGCGCTGGGCTGGAAACGATTTTTTCCGAGCCATCGAAACGATGCTACCAGAATTTGCTTATTATTTTGAAATTTCCTCGTAACACTGCGCCTGTGTGAATCGCGGCATCAACGGTTTGGACGGCGTGGAGAAAACAGAGATGAGCCATCTTTCATCATATGGCGATGAGGGGGGATGGAACGTTCACGATCTGCTGGATCTTCCCGACGATTCGCTGGTGCGATTGTTCATCGATCATCTTCCTCCCCCATTGCTGGCGGAACTCTTCCGCACGATACTTCGCGCGCCCGCCGATTCGGCGGTGACGGCGGCGGTGACGGCGGCGCTGCCGCCGGCCCCGCAGGCGGCGGGCGGACGCGCGGCGGATGCCCCGCTCCCGGTGGTGGCCAACCCGGTGGCGCCGTTCGTGCTGACACCTTTGCGGGTGGCGTCCATGACGGTGGAGCAGGTGCGCGCCCACGCCGCCGCCATCGCCGCCGCCGCCCGCGCCGCCGACGGCGCCCCCCGCCGGGCGCTGCTGGAACTGTCGGCCCGTTTCGCGGCCGTGGCCGGACAGCGGGTGGCGGACCGTGCGGCCATGTTCCGCGAACGGTCGGGAATCGGCAGCGTGCCGTTGACGCCGGAGGATCTGGACACGGCGGAAACCCTGAAGCGGCGGGTGCGCCATCTGATGGAACGCACCCTGGCCGGCGATGGGGACGGCTTCCTGCTGGATGCCGGCGGAACGTGGGAGCCGGGGGATGACGGCACGTGCCCCCGCCCGGCCTTCGGCCCCTTCGGCACCGACATGCTGGGGTATCAGGCGGAGGAGGGGGCGCCCGGTTTCTACCTGGACCCCCGCATCCTGCCCGACGAACGGCGCCGGCTGCGCGACGTCATCCTGGCCGACCTGGACGGGCGCATCGATCATGCCCTGCGGGCGCGCCGGCACCAGGGCGGCGATTCCAGCCCTTGGCCGCGGGTGTGGGCGGCGGAAGAGATCGTCGCCGCCCTGTCCGTACCCGCCGGCTACCGGCTGAGCCGGACCCGCCGGGGGGTGACCGTTCCGCTGTAGAGCCGCCGGGAAACGTCACGCCGCCCGCCAGAACCGGGATCAGGGCACGCAGACGAAGGTGGCGGTCCGCCACAGCGGCGAGCCCGACCCGCCGCGCAGATAGGCGGTGTCGATCTGGCTAGCGTGCAGGTCGCCCTGGGTCCGGCAGTAGGCTTCGGCCTTGTGCAGCGTGGCCTCGAGACCGGCCTTGGCGGTGTCGTAATCGATGCTGATGCGGTTGCCGTTGCGTTCCTGCACGGCGGTGGCATCGTTTGAACCGCAGGATGCCACCGCGGCGCCCAGAGCCAGCGGCAGCACCAGCCGGACACGCATCACACGCCGAAAACACCGCATCATCAACGACATCCCCATGGGCCGGACCAAACCCGGCTACGGTGCCCAAAGCACGGGGAGGCCGTCCAGACTTTATTCCGAAATGCGGCCCGCGGCCTGCAGGTGGCGGAACTGTGCCCACACCCGGTACGTCTCCAGATGCACCAGCCCCGGCTGGCGCACCAGGGACAGGGAATGGTCGTAGGGCACCCGGCAATCGCGGATCAGCCACACCAGCAGCCCCAGCACGAAGCCGTGGTCGTCGTGGCCGTCCAGGCTTTCCAGCGCCGCGCCGTTGGACGCCAGCAGCCGGTTGCGCACGGCGGCAACCCAGGCCGTGTCGGGCACCCCGCCCTTCAGCCGGTAATGGGCGCCGATGAACCCGAGCAGGTCATCCCAATAGGTCTGCACCGTGGCATCGGGAAACCCCAGGCTCTGGTACGCCGCCATGCGCAGATCGCCGGCCAGGAGCTTTACGCTTGCGGAACGGGACGTTTCCATGTCGGCGCTCTCCCACGGGTTCACATGAAATCCATATGGGAAGACGGAACGCCGGCGGACAGAGCGCCTTCGGAGATGACCCTTTCGCCGCCCGGAGCCCTTACGATGCCGCGGAAGCCCGCCGGGAGGTATTCACAAAGCGCAGCAACAGCTTGCGTGCCTCGATCAGCGAGTTCATCCGCAGATCGCAGGCCGCCAGCCCGGTGTCGGGATGAAAGACGCGGGCCATTTCCCGGAACCGCTTGTTGATGGACGCCTCGTCCAGGCACCATTCGTTGGGAAACCCCATCAGCGCGGTGGCCTGGCGCAGGTTGCGCGGCGCCTCCTCCGTCACGTTGGGGTACTGCTGGCGCAGCATGTCCACCAGCGCGTGGATGCGCCGTTCCAGGGTGGCGATCTGGTGATAGGGGCGGGTGACCTCGGCCACCGGCACCAGCCGCCAGCCGTCGCCGTCGTCCAGCGCCAGGGCGAAGGCCAGCAGCCGGCGGATCAGCGCCGGGTCCAGCCCCATGGGGCCGCGGATCTTCAGGCACGGCTTGCGGCGGAAGGTGCGGCTCTGCCCGTTGGCCAGCGGCACCACCGTCACCGACAGATCGCCCGGTTCCGGTTCGCCGGGGTCGGCGATGGCCTCCAGCCGCGCCGGGGTCGCCAGGATCATCGCCGATTCGAGAATCTCGGCCAGGGTGACGCCGTTGCGGTCGGCCAGGGATTCCACCGCGTTGCGGAACGCGGTGGAGCACAGAACCTGATGGTTGGCGAGAAGCTTGGCGGTGCGCCGGCGGCCCGGCGCTTCCGACGCCGCGTCCGCCCCATCGTCGGGGGTGACCGTTCCAAACCCCGGAGAAATGCCGTCGGACTGACTCATGGGAGCGGTGGTGAATCGTTATGATGGGGGGAGGGGGCGAACCATAAGCCTTCTGCCCCGGACTGTCCACATTCCGCCGGGGGGGATGGTTCACCCGCCGCCGCGGTTCTGGAGAACCTGTTCGATGCTGTGGACCACGAAACCGCCCAGCCGCTCCATCAGCGGGCGGGCCAGCCGCAGGATGGTGTCGTCCGGGATCAGCCCCATGGCCCAGGCCGCGGCACCCAGGATCAGCGCCGCCATGGACAGGGTGACCACCGCCTCGGCCAGCCACACGGTCAGCCGGATGGGCGCGGTGGTCACCCGCCACGCCCACAGAACCGTCAGCCCGAACAGCCGCAGCGCGTGCCAGGGGGACGCGGGGGCCGGCGGCAGGGCCGCCGCCGTCACCGGAACCGCCCCCGTTATGGTTTCCGCGGTGGGGGCGGCGGGCGTGGCCGGGTGCGGCGTGGCCGGGCGGGGCGGGGGGGCGAGGTGCGAGGACATCCGCAACAGGGTGTCGGACAGCCGCACCAAAATCAAGGATGCGGAGCCGCCGCCGGCCCGCGACCCCCGTTCGGCCCACTGGCCCAGCATGCGGAGCAGCGCGGACAGCATGGTCACGGGGTTCCCGGCGCGTAGGGATGCCACGCGCGGTCATAGACGGCGCGGATGCGCTCCACATACTCGCGGGTTTCGGCATAGGGTGGTACGCCGTTGTGCTGCTCCACCGCTCCTTCCCCGGCGTTGTAGGCGGCGACGGCCTTGGTCACGTCGCCCTGGAACGTGTTCAGCAGCCAGCGGAGGTAACGCATGCCGCCGAGGATGTTGTCCTCGGGATCGAAGACGTCGGCCACGCCGAAGCGGCGGGCGGTGGCGGGCATCAGCTGCATCAGCCCGGCGGCCTTCTTCGGCGACACCGCATCGGGGCGGTAGCGGGATTCCACCCGCATCACCGCCAGCACGAGATCGGGGTCCAGCCCCATGGTCCCGGCGTGCCGGTTGACGATGGCCACCACATCCGCCGGAGCATCCGCCGGCCCGCGGACCGGCGGCACATCGCGGAACAGGGGGCTGGCGGGCATCGCGGCGGCCGGCATGGCCGCACTGGCGTACCCCCCGGCATAGCCGCCCGGCCCTGCGGCAAAACCGGCGCCCGCCCGCGGCGCCACCGCCGGAACCGCCCGCCCGGCGCAGGTGGGGGCGGCCACGGCCATGGTCGGCCCGATGGTGCGCAGCATCGACGTGGCGCCGGCATGGCCCCGCGACGAGGCGCGGCGCAGCCACGCCGCCCCCATGTCGGGGTCCATCGGGGCGCCGATGCCGGTCAGATAGATGCGGCCCAGTTGATAGGCCGCGTCCGTATGGCCCTGGGATGCGGCGCGGCACAGCAGCGACACCGACCGGTCCATGCCCGTCGGTCCCATTTTCCGGCTCATCATCGCCAGGGTGTATTGCGAGGCGGCATCGCCCCCCTGCGCCCGCGCCTCCAGACTCTGCCGGCTGTCGGCCAGGGCCGGCGCCGTCCCCGCCGCGGCGGCGAGCACGGCGGCGGCCAGACACAGGGCGCGGGGCGCGCCGCCCGTCATTTCCGTCCGGTCCACTCGCGGATGCCCAGAAGGCCGTAGGTCTTGAACAGATCCTGATCGTTGGACATCAGTTCCTGGAGCAGTTCCGACAGGTCCATCCGGCCCCACGCCACCGCCCGCTTGATCAGATAGGGCACGGGGCTGTGGGGTTCGGTGCGCAGCAGGTAATCCGCCGCTTCGGTCAGGCGGCGGTAGGCGTCCTCGCGGCTGACGATGGGGCCGGCGGGGCGGTTGGGGAATTCCGACACGCTGGCGCCGCGGGCGTCCACGGCCGGATCCTCCGCGCCGGCAACGGCGGCGGCGTCCGGGGCCGCGTCGGTCGGGATGTCGTTCATGCCACCGATCTCCTTGATCACGCGCACCATGTTGTCCAGAACGCCGCGGGTGCCGGTGAACGACGGCGCATCGCGGCCCATCAGCGCTTCCAGCCGGCCTTCCAGCTTCGCCACCTCGGCCAGCAGGCCGGCCAGTTCACGCGCCTGCGCCACGAAGAAATCCATGGGCGTCAGCGATGCGCTGGCCAGCATGCGCTGGCGCGTCATCTTGCCCTCCGACGCCAGCCGCTCGAACTGCTTGGCGTTGCGGCGGGACAGCGCCTCCATCTGGATCGTCTCGTCGTACTGATCCAGGGAACAGGGGCTGGCGTCGGCGGTGGCCGGGCTGGTCAGCGGCACCTGGCGCAGGAACACCACCAGGCGGCGGTCCAGCGCGACGAAGGGGGCGGCGCGCCATTCCAGATCGCCGTCCTCCACCTCGGGGTGGACGTCGGCCCAGTAGAGCGCGCCATAGTCCCCCAGCAGGTTCAGCCCGTCGATGATGCCGGGGATGCCGTGCAGATGGGCCAAAGCCTCGGTCAGCCAGCAGCCGATCTGAAGATCCTTGGTCCGGCTGCGCAGCACGTCCACCGCCAGCCGGTAGAGGTCGGGCCATTGGGCGCGCTTGACCTCCCGCTGCCAGACGTCCTGGGACAGGCCGGCATCCTCCTCCCGCTGGTACTCGCGCAGGCGGTCGTAGGCATCGTCGTAGCGCAGGCTCTCGCCGCAGGGAGCGTCGGGGGAAATCGGCTTGATCAGCGCGGCGTAGGGCAGCGCCGCGATCCGTGGCCGGTAATCCTGCGGTTCGGCCGTCGCCGGTTGGGCATCCATTCGCAATACCTTCTGATGCGTTCGTCATCCTGATGCGTTCGTCATCGCGGCGCGGGGCGTGTTTCCCGCCGGGCCGGACCAAACCGCCGCGTGCCCGCCCGATGCAACGCCCCCGATGCAACGCCCCCGATGCAACGCCGAGGTGTGGTGGGCCGGCGGCGGGGCGGACGGACGGGCCGGTGGAGGGGAGCATGACGGGGCAACGTTCCCATGACAAGCTCCCTTCGATGTGTCAGCATCCTTAGACTGTGGACGGGAGGTGAGGCGCCAAGGGGGTTTTGCTCCCGATGGGATCCGTTCCGCTTCAAACTCAACGTATCGGCGCATTGATGGGTTTTATTTGCTTTTTTCTGTAATAGCGTCACGGCGCTCTGTTACCAAACTGAAACAGAAAAGCAGGTTTTTGTCTCCAATCGGAAAAATTAGTGGGACAAGCCATCCGGTCATTCGGCCAAAGATTGGCACGAGGGGTGATGATGTTCTGTCAATCATCGCCGGATTGTAATCGTGTCAGGCAACAACCTATCAATCATTCATTGCTTACCTTGCGCACGCCAATCAAAGGTGATAGACGCCGGATGCGTTACTGCAATAGGATGCCTTGCAGCCGTCAAGCCGCGGATTTCTAAATTCATGAATGGGAACTGCTGCGCATGATCGATCCGGAGTTGCAGGCGCTCCTTCTGAGCGGACCGGCGGGCATCGCCGCGGTTCTGGGGGCGTCCCTTTTGGCGGCGGTCTGTGCCCTGTCGGCCCTGGTCCGGGCATCCCGCATGCAAAGGTTGATGGCGGCGGAATTTGCGGCGCTGAACGGCCGGCTTGCCGCGGCCGAGGCCGAAGCGCGTGCACGGGTGGAGACCCTGTGCGCCACCATCCCGCCGCCCGTGCCTGTGCCCGCGCCGTCTGCGCCGGATGCCGACGCCGTGGCGGCGCTGGCGGAAGCGGTGCGGTCGGCGGCCACGGCGGTGGCGCGGATCGACCGGCAACTGGGTGACGTGCGGCTTCAGATCCGCACCCTTCAGGCCGACACCGGAACCCGCATGGATCAGTTGACCGGGGAAATTCAGGCGGCCCTGTCCGGGTACGAGCGTCTGGCCGTGGACGTGATGGCGAAGGCGCTGGCCGCCGTGCCCGCCGCACAGGATGCGTCCCTGGCGGCGCCGGCCCCGCCCGCCGGGGCCGGCCGCGGCGGTGACGAGACGGTGCCCCGCGAGCGGGTGCCGGAGCCGTTCCGGCGGCCCGTGCCGCGTCCCGTCGGGTGACGGACATGGCCGGTGCGCGGAGGGTTCCCGGCCGTGACGGGGCCGGTGCGGGGGAAACGAGGGTGAGACGAGCGGGGGTTTGGATGTTCAAGGCCGTTTGCGGGAAAAAGGGTGCCGCCGTCCGGCGCTTTGCCGTGGCTGTCGCGGCGGTGGCGGCCCTTCAGGGGTGTTCGGCTGCCGACTGGGTTCTGGGGCGCCCGCCCAAGGTGCAGGTGGACAAGATCCAGCTCCTGGCCGATTCGGATGCCAACGGCCGGCGCCCGGTGCCGGTGGACGTGGTGCGGGTGGGCAATCTGGCGCTGGCCGACCAGTTGGCCAAGGTGCCGTCCCAGGACTGGTTCGCCAACCGCGCCCAGATCCTGCGCGACAATCCCCGCAGCGCCGACATCGTGTCGTGGGAGGTGGTGCCGGGCCAGCGCATCGGCCTGCGCGAGCTGCCGCCCTTCGACGGGCGGGTGGTCGCCGTCTTCGTGTTCGCCGGCTACACCACTCCGGCGGACCACCGTTTCCGCGTGGCCTCCGACGATGCGGTCGTCGTCCACCTGCTCAAAGACACCTTCACCGTTGAAACGCTTACGCCGTAAGGGGCCGGTCATGGTTCTTCTGTCGTCTCCGGGGGTGCCGGCATGAGCGCCCCCGCCACCCCCCACGCCATTCTGTGGCACGAGGGCATGATGCTCTCGCCCCAGCATTTCCAGCAGCAGGACCGGCGGACCGAAGCGCTGCTGTCGGCCCGGCTGGGTGCTGCCGCTCCCGATGCCTGGGGCGTGATCGAGCTTCAGATCGACAAGGCCGCCCTGGTCAACGGCCTGTTCACCGTTACCCGTCTGCACGCGGTGATGCCCGACGGGCTGGTGGTGACCTATTCCACCGACCCGCAGGACGGCTGCCCGGAACAGACGCTGAGCGTCGATCTGACCCAGGCGCAGGACGACATCAAGGCCAAGCCGCAACGAATCCATCTGGCGGTGCCGGTGGCCGCCGCCGACGGCACCCTGACCGCGGGCGGCACCGCCCGCTATCTGACGGCCGAGGGGCCGGAGGCGGTGGACGAGCACACCCCCGACGGGCGCCTGCGCGTGCCGCGGATGGTGCCGAACATCCAGCTTCTGGTGTCCAACCAGCCGTCGCGGCGCTTCGTCACCCTGGCGGTGGCGGAGGTGGAGTTCCGCAACGAGACCTTCTCCCTCACCGCCTTCGTGCCGCCGGCGCCGCTGAACGATCCCGCCGCGCGCCCCGGCGCGCTGTGCCTGGGCATCGCCGAGCGCATGCGGCAGAAGGCGGTGATGCTGTCCGAACGCATCCAGGCCGCCGTGCGCGAAGGCGGGGTGGTGTCGCAGCAGGACCAGACCATGATCCAGGCGCTGGTGGCATCCCTGCCGCGGCTGGAGGTGGCCGCCCGGTCCCGCCACACCCACCCGGCGGTGCTCTACACCGAACTGTCCGGCATCGCCGGACAGGTGTCGGTGATGACCGAAAGCCTGATTCCGCCGGTTCTGCCGGCCTATGCCCACGACAACCCGTGGCCGGCGTTCGACGCCGCCGGGCGGTATGTGCATGCGGTGCTCGACCGCATCAGCGAAACCTATGTGGCGGTGGCGTTCGACCGGGCCCAGGCGGCGTTCAGCCTTTATCTGCGCGACCGCTGGCTGCGCCCCGGCCTGACCATCGGCATCCGCCACGGGGCCAGCATGACCCAGGCCGAAACGGTGAGCTGGCTGGATTCGTGCCTGATCGGGTCGTCCTCGCTGATCTCCGATCTGGAATCGCGCCGCATCCTGGGCGCGCCGCGCCGGCTGATCGAGCGGGACGACGAGCTGCAGGTGGTTCCGGGCCGCGGCATGCTGCTGTTCGCGCTGGACACGGCCCAGGGCTTCGTGCGCGCGGGCGAGCCGCTGATGATCGTGCAGCAGGATGCGCGCCGCACCATCCAGCCGTCGGAAATCATGCTGTTCGTGCCGCCGGGCTGACCCCGGCCCCCGTGCCCCAAGGAGCTTTGAGCCATGGAACACAGCCTGAGCGGCCGGACGACGATGACCGCGTTGTTTCGCCGCTTCTATGCCGAGTTGCTGACGTGCCGCGCCCGTGCCATCGCGTCGGCGTCGATGCCGGCGTCGGCGTCGATGCCCGCCCCGGCCCCGGCGCCGCTGGCCGCCGCGCCGGCCCCTTCGGCCGTGCCGCCGCTGGCCGGTGCGTTTCCGGTGTCCGGCCCGCCGCCGCTGGCCGGCGGGCCGCCGGTTGCGGCGGTTGCCCCGCCGCCGCCCGCGGCCTTCTCCGCGGCCAGGCCGTCCTCGGCCATGCTGGCCGAAGAGCTGTCGGACCGGCTGGTCCAACTGCTGGAAACCCTGGGGCAGGAAGCGGCGCGTTCCGGCGGTCCCTTTGCCGCGGCCCTGTTCGCCGAGGCGAAGTACGCCATGGCCGCCCTGGGGGACGACGTGTTCCTCAGCCTCGACTGGCCGGGGCGGCAGGCATGGAAATCGGTGCTGCTGGAGCAGCGCCTGTTCAACTCCTACGTGGCGGGCGAGGGGCTGTTCCAGCGCATCGACCGCCTGTTCCAGCAGCCCGACGGCGGCAGCCGCGATCTGGCCGCGGTCTATCTGGCGGTCCTGGGGCTGGGGTTCGAGGGCAAGTTCCGCGCCCACGACAGCCGGGGCGAGGTGACGGAATACCGCCTGCGCCTGCACCGGCTGCTGGCCAAGGGGCGGCCCGTGTCGTCGCGGGCCAGCGGGCGGGCCTATGAACGGCTGATCAGCGACGCCAAGCCCAAATTCCTGCCCACGACCCGCGTCTGGTACTGGGCGATCGGCGGCGTGGCCGCCCTGTTCCTGGTGGTGTCCCACATCGTGTGGGCGGTCAACACCGGGGGAATCGCCGAAGATCTGGGGGCCGCGCGCGCCGCCATCGAAAATCTGGGAACGTCATGGCCCAACTGAATATGTCGCCCTGGGGGCTGTTCTATTCCGCGTGGTCGGTGATCCAGCCCTACTGGCCCTACATCGCGGCCCTGATCCTGCTGGTCCTGGGGCTGGCCGCCGCGTATCTGCTGGTGACGACGGTGGGGGCGGTGATCCGCCGCCGGGTGCTGTCGCGCCAGTTCCGCGCCCAGCCGGGTGTCGGCCAGGCCGAGGGGGCGGCGGCGGCCGCGGCCCCTGAACCGGAACGCTTCGCCGTTCTGCCCGACGGGGTGTCCACGGTGTCGCTGGAGCGGTCGTTCGCCGACGTGCTCGACCTGCTGAAGCGCCATGTTCCCAGCCGCACCTTCCGCTACGAGATCCCGTGGTTCCTGTCGCTGGGCGACGAGGGGGCGGGCAAGACCACGCTGTTCGCCTCCGCCCCCATCCACCGCCCGTTCTCCAGCCCCGGCACGGTGCCGCAGAGCGGGGCGGCGTGCAGCTGGTGGTTCTTCGACACCGCCATCGTGCTGGATCTCGCGGGCCGGGCGGTGCTGGGGCCGGGGGGCCGCGCGCCCGAGGGCACGTTGTGGAAACGCTTCATCAAGCTGGTGCAGGCCAGCCGGCCCCAGCGTCCGCTGGACGGGGTGATCCTGTCCATCTCGGCCCGCGACCTGCTGGACCAGACGGCGGAGGGCAGCAACGCCCTGCTGGTAAAGGCGGAAACCCTGCACAACCGTCTGTGGGAACTGCAGAAGACGCTGGAAATCAACGTTCCCATCTATGTGATCGTCACCCAGTGCGATGCGCTGGACGGGTTCCCGGAATTCTGCGCCGCCCTGCCGGCGGAGCTGTCGGCCTCGATGCTGGGCTGGTCCAGCCCCTATGGGGTGGAGGCGTCGTACAACCCGCGCTGGGTGGCGGAGATCTTCGACGAGACCGCCGCCGACATCGCCGCCATCGAAACCGACCTGTTCGCCAGCCAGCCCCTGGCCGACGAGCGCGGGCGGCTGGCGCTGCTGCCGGAAAGCTTCCAGCATCTGCGCCGTCCGATGGAACAGCTTCTGGGCCGCATCTTCACCCCCACCGCCTATCACGAGGTGTTCGTGCTGCGCGGGGTGTATTTTACCGGTGCCAGCGCCCCCGCCGCCGCGGACGAGGTGGACAGCTACCGCGCCCTGACGGCGTTGCCGTCCGGCAACGGCCCGTCGTCGTCGGCCCCGCCGGTCGCCTTCGTCCGCGATGTGCTGGAACAGAAGATCTTCCAGGAACTGGGGCTGGCGCGCCCGGTGTCGCGCGCCCTGTTCGTGTCCACCAAGCGCACGCGGCTGGCGCAGGCGGCCCTGGCCGGCACGGCGGCGCTGCTGACCGGTGCGGTGATCTATGAAAGCGGCGCGCTGGCCGACCGTGCGCGCGTCATCGGCTCCACGGTGGAGGAAACCCGCCGCGACCTGATCCGGTTCGAGGAGCGGGCGCGCATGGGCGGGCTGTCGGCGGAAGCCGCCGCCGATCCCCCGACCATCGCCCGGCTGCTGTCGGCGGCGGTGCTGGTGGAGCGCGAGGATCTCTCGTCCTTCCTGCTGCCCACCTCGCTGCTCAGCCGTATGGACGGCGATCTGGAATCCCTGGTCAGCATCGCCATGCAGCGCATGATGCTGAAATCGCTGCGCGGCGGCCTGTTGCAGCAGTTGAACACCGCCGTGGGCGGGCTGGGGGCCAACGGCATGGGCGATGCTCCGCGGTCGGGGGCGGTCAACATGGATTCCCGCGCTGCCCCGCGCTCCATCGAGCAGTTGCCCGGATACCAGCGGCTGTCGCGCTACATCGACCATCTGGCGGCACTGCGCGAGAACCTCGACCGGTACGAGCGGCTGCGCCGCACCGGCTCCTTCTCCGATCTGGCCAGCCTGACCCAGTACGTGTTCGGCGTGTCCCCGCCGTCGATCCTGAAGGACAACGAGCGTTTCCGCTCCAACGCCATCCGCATGGCGAAGCTGCAGGAGATCAACGTCGATCCGCTGCAGTCCGCCGCCGGCGTGGGCGCGCTGCAGTACGCCGAGGATCTGTACGACGACCTGTTCGCGCGCAACAGCCTGAGCTTCTGGTCCAAGCGGCTGCAGGCCCAGCTTGAGACGCTGCGCGCCAACGCGGTGTCGAACCGGATTTCCGCCAGGGATCTGCAGGACATGCAGTATTCCTACCAGCAGCTCCGCTCGGTGGCGGACGCGCCGGTCAACCGCTGGATCCTGTCGGCGGAGGCCAAGTCGCCGCCGGAAATCGACATGCTGCTGGGCCGCATCGCCGTGTCGGTGCTGTTGAGCGGCCGCACGTTCGAGGAGATCGGCAAGACCATCGCCACCCGGTCCATGGCCCTGCGCGACGAGATGCTGGGCCTGGACATGCCGTTTGTCGGGCGGGTGTTCGTGCAGACCCAGGCCGGCGCGCCGTTCCAGCTCAACGAGCGCTTCCACGACCTGATGGATCCCATGGAGGTGCTGCTGTCGCAGGGCTTCATGGCCGACCTGGGCACCGCGAAGTTCGAGCCGGTCAGCGCCGACAGCCATCTGATGTGGGACGCCACCGTCCTCAATCAGGCCAAGCAGTACAAGGTGGACTATTCCACCTATGTGGCGCAGCGGCTGAGCGATTTTCCCAAGCCCCTGCATTCGGCCCTGCGCATCGCGGTGGGCCGGCGCATGGTGTCCAACGTGATGACGCTGACCGCCCGCGCGGTGTCGGTGTCGAACAACGAGGACACGTTCCGTTCCGCTGCCACCGACCGCTCGCTGGCCGATCAGGTGGCGTCGTTCCTGACGGTGGCGCCGATCATCCAGGAACTGATGGACGGCGTGCGCCCCATCGCCGAGCCGGGATCGACGCTGGACATCGAGCAGCTTCTGAACGCCCAGAGCGTGCAGATCCTGAACCGCGTCACCGACGTCCTGGCTTCCGAAGAGCCGTACAAGCCGCTGGTGGACAACATCGGCCGGTGGGACGGCGAGCCGGGCGCCCTGGCCCGCGCCTTCGGGGCGGCCAACGGCGGCGAGCTGGCGTCCATGATCGCGTCCGCCCGCCAGCGGGTGCGGGTGCTGGCCAAATCCTATGCCAAGCCGGCGCTGGACTACATCAAGGATCCCTACCGCATCGGGTCGCCGGGCGCCGAGCGGGCGGTGCAGGACTGGCAGGACATCCTGGCGGCCATCGACCGCTACGACCAGCAGATCCCGAACAACGCCCTGTCGGAGCTGGAAAAATACGTGCTCTACGTCGGCAACGCCGTGGGCCGCGACAATTGCCGCGAGGTGCTGGGCGAACGGGTCGGCATGGTCGGCGGCGGGGATTACTTCTCGCGCATCCATGTCCAGTCGCTCTCCCGGCTGAACGAACGCTGCCTGCGGTTCCAGGCCCAGCAGATCCACACGGTGATGCAGGAGCTGGGCGCCAGCTTCGGCCAGCTCCTGGCCGGGCGCTTCCCCTTCGTCCGGGCCGAGGATGCGCTGACCGCACCCGACGCCGATCCCGCCGACATCCGCCGCTTCTACCGCCTGTACGACGACATGAAGCCGCGCATCGAGCAGGAACTGGCCACCGACAAGCGCCGCAACAGCCCGCTGCGCCAGTTCGTGGAACAGGTGGAGGGCAGCCGCGCCTTCCTGGCCGACATCGTGGAACCGGAAGGGTCGGGTAGCCTGAAGCTGTCGGCGGAGCTGACGTTCGGCGTCAACCGCGTCAACGAGGTCGGCGGCGACCAGATCATCGAATGGTCCATGCGCTCCGGCTCCTCGGCGGCGGGATCCAACACCAAGGAACGCACGCTGGTGTGGTCCTATTCCGAACCGGTGGAAATTTCGCTGCGCTGGGCGTCGGGGTCCGACTACCGTCCCCGCCGCGCCGATGGCCGTCCGGGGGCGCCCACCGTCACCGACGACAAGGCCACCATCGTCGAAAAGGGGCCGTGGTCGCTGCTGCGCCTGCTGGTGGCCCGCGGCGTGCGCAACCCCGAAAGCTTCGATCCCATGCTGCGCGGCCAGCAGGTGATCCGCATCACCGTTCCCACCCGCACCGTATCCGGCACGGCGGCCCCCGACACGGTGGTCTTCCTGGCGGCACGGGTGACGGCGGGGGCGGGCGGCAAGACGCCGGCCAAGGGTGTTCCCGCCTTCCCCATCCGCTTCCCCGACGTGCGGCCCACGAGCTTCTGAGCCAACCCCGGAGCGCCGGAACCACGATCGGTTCCGGCGGCTCCCGCGTCCCCCCTTAAGGGACAGTCCCGAGGGAACCATCCATGGAAATCAAGTTTCTGGTCGGCAAGCTGAACGCGACCTGCCGCCGCGCGCTGGAAGACGCGGCGGCCCTGGCGGTGGCCCGCTCCAATTTCTATGTGGAGGTGGAGCACTATCTGGCCAAGCTGATCGACGTCCAGCCCTCCGACATCCAGGCGGTGTTCCGTCAGTACGACGTGGCCCCCGGCACGGTGCAGGCGGAACTGTCGGTCGCCATCGACGAATTCAAGCGCGGCTCCACCCGCACCCCCGCCTTTTCCCAGGACATGCCGAAGATCCTGGAGGGGGCGTGGATGACCGCTTCCCTCACGCTGGGGGAACCGCAGATCCGCTCGGGCGCCATCCTGCTGGCGGTGCTGGAAAACCAGCAGCTCATGGGCGTCCTGTCGCAGAAGGTGCCGTCGCTGGCCCGCATCCCGCTGGACCGGCTGAAGGTGGACCTGAAGGCCCTGTGCCAGGCCGGCACGGGCGAAGGCACGGTGCGCACCGCCGCCGATCCGCTGGTGCCCACCGGCGCCCCGGCGGCCGCGGGCGGCTCGGCCACCGCGCTCGACACCTTCACCAACGACCTGACCGCCGCGGCGCGGGCCGGCAAGATCGACCCGATCATCGGGCGTGACGCCGAGATCCGCCAACTGGTGGATATCCTGCTGCGCCGCCGCCAGAACAACCCGATCCTGACCGGCGAGCCCGGTGTGGGCAAGACCGCCATCGTCGAAGGCTTCGCGCAGAAGGTGGTGGCCGGCGACGTGCCGCCGCCGCTGCGCAACATCTCGGTCCGCACGCTGGATCTGGGGCTGCTCCAGGCCGGTGCCGGCGTGCGCGGCGAGTTCGAGGACCGGCTGCGCCGCCTGATCGACGAGGTGCGCAAGTCCCCCACCCCCATCATCCTGTTCATCGACGAGGCGCACACCATGATCGGTGCCGGCGGCTCGGCGGGGCAGGGGGACGCCGCCAACCTGCTGAAGCCGGCGCTGGCCCGCGGCGAGCTGCGCACCATCGCCGCCACCACCTGGGCGGAATACAAGAAGTACTTTGAAAAGGATCCGGCTCTGGCCCGCCGCTTCCAGGTGGTCAAGGTGCCGGAACCGTCGGACGCGGCCACCATCGCCATGATGCGCGCCCTGCTGCCGCGGCTGGAAAAGCACCATGGCGTGGTCATCACCGACGAGGCGGTGATGGACGCGGTGCACCTGTCGTCGCGCTACCTGTCGGGGCGCCAGCAGCCGGACAAGTCGCTGAGCGTGCTGGACACCGCGTGCGCCCGGGTGGCGGTGGGACAGAACAGCACCCCCGCCCCCATCGAGGCCATCGGGCACGAGCTGATGACCATCGACAGCGAACTGGCGCTGCTGCGCCGGGAACGCAACGCCGGCATCGGCCAGCCCGAGCGCATCGACGCGCTGGTGCGCCGCCGCGAGGAACTGGTGGCGGAACAGGCCGACCTCAACGCCGCCTTCACCGCCGAACAGGGGATGGTGGAGCGCATCCGCCAGCTTCGCGCCACCGTCTTCGAGAAATCCGCCGCCGCCGAAACCAACGAGGTGGCGCGGGCGGAGGTGGAGGGGCTGCGCCACAGCATCGCCGGCCTGATCCGCGAGTTGGAAACCATGCAGGGGGAAAACCCGCTGGTGCCGCTGTGCGTCGATACCCATGTGGTGGCCTCCGTCATCTCCGGCTGGACCGGGATTCCGGCGGGCCGCATGGTGCGCGACGACATCAAGGGCGTGCTGACCTTGCGCGAGCGCATGGCCGACTGCGTGATCGGCCAGGACGATGCGCTGGCCACCGTCGCCAAGCGCATCCGCACCGCCTCCGCCGGCCTGGCGGAACCGGAAAAGCCCACCGGCGTGTTCCTGCTGGTCGGCCCGAGCGGCGTGGGCAAGACCGAGACCGCCGGCACCATCGCCGAACTGATGTACGGCGGGCACAAGGACATGATCGTCATCAACATGTCCGAGTATCAGGAATCCCATACGGTCTCGAACCTGAAAGGCGCGCCTCCGGGGTATGTCGGCTATGGCGAGGGCGGGGTGCTGACCGAGGCGGTGCGCCGCCGCCCCTACAGCGTCGTCCTGCTGGACGAGGTGGAAAAGGCCCACCCGGACGTGTCGGAGCTGTTCTATCAGGTGTTCGACAAGGGCACGCTGGAGGACGGCGAGGGCGAGGTGGTCGATTTCCGCAACACCGTGATCTTCATGACCTCCAACCTGGGGTCGGAAGCGATCATGGACCATTGCCTGAAGGCGCGCACCCGCCCCGACCCGCAGGATCTGGTCGATATCGTCCGCCCCTATCTGGTCAACCATTTCAAGGCGGCGTTCCTGGGCCGCGTGACCATCGTGCCCTATTTCCCGCTGACCGCGCGGGAGATCGGCGACATCGCCCGTCTGAAGCTGCGCAAGATCCAGAACCGCATGCGCGATGCCCACCGGGCGGAGCTGACCTTCGATCCGGCGGTGATCGACGCCATCGTCGAACGGGCGACGGAAACCGAGAGTGGCGCACGTTCCATCGATGCCGTCCTGTCCAACACAGTGCTGGCGGAGCTGTCGGACGAGGTGCTACGGCGGATGGTCGATGGGACACCATTCTCCACCATACATGTCGCCGTGAACGAGATCGGTTTCCTCTATACGTTTGAATGAGCGCTTGATTGCAGCGTGTTGATTGAAATTCCGTGTTGCGGCGTGTTGATTGCGCCGCAACACGGGTCTCGGTCCCGGTCATTTCCCCGGCTGTGACAAAAATGGGGATTGGAACTATGGACAATCTTCGGTTTCTTGGTCATCATCCATAAAAGCAACTTCTGTCTCTATGGTTTTGTCGGCGCGGAGGAGTGTTGATGGGGCATGGCGTGAAGAAAAATTCTGCGCATACGCGAAATACATGCAGATTTTTCAATATTCATGCTGGTTGATGGCAAAACCTGATGGAAAATCCAAAGCAAAGCATTGCGTGTGGCAAATTTAATTTGCAAAGGGCATTTTGTTTTTGGATTTGGCATGATTATTTAATTTTATTATTTTTTGATTGATTGGCAACGCAAGCATTTTTTCATGTAAAAAATGTAACATTGCAGAATTGGTATGATCCGTAATTTTGTTATTTCATTACAATAACAAATCAATTTATTGCTTGGATGCGTGTTGTTATCTGAATAGACCTATGTGCGGGTTTGCTGTTCGTTATGGTCATTATCTCCTTGGACGACGTGCCGCCAGGTGCGGGTTTCGGGTAAATCAGACCGTCTTGAGTGGAAACGCTAACTTTTAACTGGGAGTGATCCTAGATGAGCGAGAGCCTTCAGCATAAGCTGGACCGTGTTCGTCCCCCCCGCGTCCAGATCACCTATGACGTGGAAATCGGCGATGCGATCCAGAACAAGGAACTGCCGCTGATCGTCGGCATCCTGGCCGACGCTGCCGGCAAGCCCGAAAAGCCGCTGCCGAAGCTGAAGGACCGCAGCTTCGTCGAAATCGACCGCGACAATTTCGACGATGTGATGGCCGCCACCGGCCCGCGCCTGCCGCTCCAGGTCGAGAACCGTCTGGCCAACGACGGCTCGCAGATGAACATCGACCTGCGCTTCAACAAGCTGGAAGACTTCGACCCCGTGTCGATCATCAAGCAGGTCGAACCGCTGCGCCGCCTCTACGACGCCCGCGAGCGCCTGAACGACCTGCTGGCCAAGCTGGAAGGCAACGACGAGCTGAACGCCCTGCTGGTGTCGGTGATGGAAAGCTCCGAGCAGCAGACCGCCCTGCGCGGTGCGCTGGATGGTGCCGAGCCGGCGCCGGCCGCCGAAGACGAGCCGGCCTGATCCGCCCCCGCCCATCATTGACGACGCTCCTCCACGGACCGGTATCTGGAGATTACAATGGCGACCGAAACCCTTGACGCTCAGGGTATGCTGGTTGAAACGGCGCAGGACAGCGGCTCGATCCTCGACCGCATTCTGACCGATGGCAAGATGGCGCGCGACGAGTCGCAGACCGCCCACGCAAAGGATCTGATCGGGCAGTTCATCGCCCAGGTCATCGACAGCGGCGTGGCCGTCAGCAAGGACTCCACCGCGGTCATCAAGGCGCGCATCGCCGAGATCGACGATCTCATCAGCGGCCAGCTCAACGCGATCCTGCACGACGAGGCGTTCCAGAAGCTGGAAGCCACCTGGCGCGGCATGCACTATCTGGTCGGCCGGACCGAAACCGGCCCGAACCTGAAGCTGCGCTTCCTCAACGCGTCGAAGAAGGAACTGCTGGCCGACTTCGAAAAGGCCTCCGAGTTCGATCAGAGCGCGCTGTTCAAGAAGGTCTACGAGTCCGAATACGGTACCTTCGGCGGCCAGCCCTATGGCGTGCTGGTCGGCGACTATGAGTTCGGCCGCAACGCCCAGGACATGGAACTGCTGAAGTCCCTGTCGCAGGTGGCCGCCGCCGCGCACGCCCCCTTCATCTCCGCCGCCTCGCCGCGCCTGTTCGACATGGACAGCTTCGCCGAGATCGGCAACCCGCGCGACCTGTCGAAGATCTTCGAAAGCTCGGAGCTGGTGAAGTGGCGCTCGCTGCGCGAGAGCGAGGATTCGCGCTATCTGTCGCTGGTGCTGCCGCACATCCTGATGCGCCTGCCCTATGGGCCCGAGACCAAGCCGGTCGAAGGCGTGAACTTCACCGAGGACGTCGGCGGCGCCGACCATTCGAAGTTCGTGTGGGGCAACGCCGCCTGGGCCTATGCCGCCCGCATCACCGATGCCTATGCCAAGTACGGCTGGTGCGCGGCGATCCGCGGCGTGGAAGGCGGCGGTCTGGTGGAAGGCCTGCCGGCCTACACCTTCAAGACCGACAACGGCGACATCGCGCTGAAGTGCCCGACCGAGGTGGCGATCACCGACCGCCGGGAAAAGGAACTGAACGACCTGGGCTTCGTGTCGCTGGTCCATTGCAAGGGCACCGACTACGCGGCGTTCTTCGGCGGCCAGACGGTCAACAAGCCGAAGGTCTACAACACCGACGCCGCCAACGCCAACGCGCGCCTGTCGGCGGTGCTGCCGTACGTCATGGCCTCGTCGCGCTTCGCCCATTACCTGAAGGCGATCATGCGCGACAAGATCGGCTCGTTCCAGTCGCGCGCCGACATCCAGAAGTTCCTGAACACCTGGGTGGCCCAGTTCGTGACCCTGGACGATCAGGCCTCGCTGCCGACCAAGGCCCGCCTGCCGCTGCGCGAAGCCCGCGTGGACGTGTTCGAGGTGCCGGGCAAGCCGGGCGCCTACCGCGCCACGGTGTTCCTGCGTCCGCATTTCCAGCTGGAAGAGCTGACCACCTCGATCCGTCTGGTGGCGGATCTGCCGGCCCCGGCGGCCGGCTGAGCATAGACGTGCTTCGGGGCGCCGGCCGTCGTCCGGCGCCCCTCGATACCCGCGCTGACGCCTCCCCGCTTTTTCAAAAACCCGGGATGCCGCCCTTTCCAGCGCTTTCAAATCGAACCATCACCATTGCATGGAGGATATCTGATGGACGCCATCATCATGAAGATCGGCGACAAGTTCGCGATCGAAGGTGAATCGACGATCGACGGCCACGCCAAGGAAATCGACCTGATCTCCGTGGACCATGCCATCACCCTGCCGGTGACCTTCGACACCTCGGGCAACTCGCGCACCCGCGGCCGTTCGCAGCACGGCGACATCATCGTGGCGAAGTACCTGGACAAGGCATCGGCCAAGCTGCTGGAAGCCTGCTCCAAGGGCATCGACCTGGGCAAGGTGCAGCTCTACTACGCCCGTACCCTGGAAGGCACGACCGAGATCTTCTGGCAGGTGGAACTGACCGACGTGTATGTGTCGTCGGTGAAGAACAGCTCCAAGCGTGGTGAAGACCTGCCGCAAGAGGTGGTGACCCTGAACTACACCTCGATCAAGTGGACCTACAACCTGTTCAACAACCAGGGCACCAAGGACGGCTCGGTGTCGGCCGGTTGGGATCTGGCCCAGAACAAGGCGGCCTAACGTTCCGTGGCGCAGTCCAGATCCGGATCGTCCCGTTCGGGACATGCGCACAGCGGCCGGGCTCTGCTGTTCGAGCGGCTCGTCGATGACGAGCCGCTGCGGACGGCGGAGCCTTCGCCGTTCCGTGCCGTCGATCTTCAGGGCATGCGGGAGTCCATCGCCCGCGAGCTGTCGTGGCTGCTGAACACCCGGGCCCCCATTCCCCCCGGTGCGGCCCCCCGCCCGTTCCGCAGCACCATCGATTACGGTGGCCCCGACGTCGCCCGCTCCGGCGACCGCAGCCGGGAAGGGCTGCTGGGCATCGCCGGCGACATCACCGACGCCGTTTCCGCTTTCGAGCCGCG
Organism: Azospirillum fermentarium; assembly: GCF_025961205.1. Taxonomy (NCBI): domain Bacteria; kingdom Pseudomonadati; phylum Pseudomonadota; class Alphaproteobacteria; order Rhodospirillales; family Azospirillaceae; genus Azospirillum; species Azospirillum fermentarium. Next base: position 1,181,262 of record NZ_JAOQNH010000003.1, on the reverse strand, counting down.
GCTGACATCGGTCATGGTATCGGTGGATTGGGAGACGCTGAGGAACCGCAAGGTGACCATGGAGATTTCCGCCCTGATGGTGACCGGCGGTGTTCCGGTGCCGGTGACGTTCCCGGTGCATCTGGGTGGCGATGGAGACGCAGAGGTCGAGCATGGCTGGTGACGAACATGATCCGCTCCTTCCGCATTATCTGCGCGAAATCGCGTATCTGCGGCGGGAAGGGCGGTGGTTTGCCGCCAAATATCCCAAGGTCGCCAGCCGGCTGGAGTTCAGCGGCGACGAATCCGCCGACCCCCATGTGGAGCGGCTGATCGAATCCTTCGCCTATCTGACCGCGCGGCTGCAGCACAATCTCGATTCCGAATTCCTGGAAATCCCGGCCAGCCTGCTGGGGGTGCTGTTCCCCCAGATGATGGCGCCGGTTCCATCCATGGCCATCGCCAAATGCGTGGTCGGTTCCGACGGCGGCCCCCTGGGCGGCGAGGTGATACCCAAGGGCCTGCCGCTTTATTCCGAAACGGGGGAGGGGGTTCCCTGCCGTTTCCAGACCGCCTGGCCGCTGGAGATGTGGCCGCTGCGCGTGACCGACGCGCGCCCTGCCAGCGTCATCGACTATGACCTGCCGGCGTCCGACGGGCGGTACGCCGGGGCGGTGGAAATCCGGGTGGAGGGAAGCGGGGTTCCGGTGGACGCCCAGGGCTTCCGAACGCTGCGTTTCTTCATCGGCGGCGACCGGGTGCAGGCCAGCCAGATCTATGAGATGCTGTCGGCCAGTTTGTCGGGCATCGCGCTGGTGGCCGACGACCCGCGCAAGACGGTGGTGCTGCCGGCGGATGCGCTGCGCTTCGTCGGGTTCGAGGATGACGAGACGGTCCTGCCCGGCGACGGGCTGGTGGGGGTGCCCCACCGGCTGGTGCAGGAATACTTCGCCTTTCCCGACAAGTTCTTCTTCTTCGAGATTTCCGGGCTGGAGCGCCGCCCCGCGGGCGGGGCGCTGCGCATCGCCTTCCTGTTCTCGCACATGCCAAAGCGCGCGCCGTCGGTGGACGCCGGCACCTTTCATCTGGGCTGCGTCCCGGTCATCAACCTGTTCCGCCGCACCAGCGAGCCGATCCGCATCACCCACCAGCAGCCGGAATACCGCGTGGTGGCCGACCTGCGGCGGGAGGCGACGACGGAAATCCACACGGTGGAGTCCATCCGTCTCGTCTCGCCCGGCCGTCCGAAGCCCGAGGTGGTGCGGCCCTATTTCGCCCTGAACCACCGCGCGGCCCCGCTGGACGGCGACATGGGCGGCGATTCGGGCAACGTGTTCTGGATGACGCGGCGTCTGGCGGCGTCGGCCCCGGGGCAGTCGGGCACCGATCTCCTTCTGGCCCTGGTGGATCTGGATTTCCACCCCTCCCATGTGGCGGACAAGGTGGCGTACGCCGAGGTGGTGTGCACCAACCGCGGCCTGGCCGAGCGCATGACGGCCAACACTGTCCTGAAGACCGACGAAACGGTGCCGGCGTCGCGCATCGTGCTGTTGACCAAGCCGTCGCGGCAACTGGCTCCGCCGTCCCATGGGGAAACCCTGTGGCGGCTGGTGTCCACGCTGACGGTCAACCGCCTGTCCTTCGGCAACGAGCCGCACCGGCTGGAATCGCTGAAGGAGATCCTGCGCGTCTACAACATGGCCAACACCGCCGTGGCCGAACAGCAGATCGAGGGCATCCGGTCCATGGATTGCCACACGGTGGTGCGCCGGCTGGGCCGCGATGCGTGGCGCGGCTTCTGCCGCGGGACGGAGGTGGTGCTGAGCTTCGACGAGCGCCATTACGTCGGCTCCAGCATCTTTCCCTTTGCCGGGGTGCTGGACCGTTTCTTCGCCCTGCACGCGTCGATGAACGCTTTCACCCAACTGTCCATCCGCAGCCAGCAGCGCGAGGGAATCCTGCGCGAATGGCCCATCCGTGACGGCGCGGGCGGTCTGGTATGAGCGCTTCCGGCACCCCGGCGGCCTCGCCGCAAACCGCACCCGCCGTCCGTCCGGCGGGCCGCACGGTGGAAAGCCTGCTGCTGCGCGAGGCGTACCGTTTCGATTTCTATCAGGTGGTGAACCTGATCGAAACGCTGCGCCCCGGCACCGCCGGCATCGGCACCGGCACGATGGCATCGCAGGAGGCGGCGCGCTTCGTCCACCTGCCGTCCCAGGCGTTTCCGGTGTCCGACGTGGTGTCGGTGCGCCCCGCCGCCCGCGCGGGTGAGCCGTACGAGATCCACACCACTTTCCTCGGCCTGTCGGGCGCCCACGGCCCGCTGCCGCCGCCCTACACCCGGCTGCTGCTGGAACGGATGGCGCGCAAGGATGCGGGGATGCGCGACTTCCTCGGCATCTTCGAACACCGGCTGATCGCGCTGATGTATCAGGTGCGCCGCCGGCACCGGGTGGCGTTCGACCGCACGCCGCCGCACCGCACGGCCATGGCGCGCTATCTCTACAGCCTGATCGGGCTGGGCACCCCGGGCACGCGCGACCGCATGACCGCACCCGACCGGTCGCTGCTGCAGCACGCCGGCATCCTGACCCACCACCCCCGCTCGCTGGCGGCGGTGTGCAGTCTGGTCGGCGCGCTGTTCGGCGTGCCGGTGCAGGGGCGCAAGCTGATCGGGGCGTGGCAGGCGGTGGACGCCCGCGATCTGACGCGGCTGGGGCGCCTTGGGCGCAACAACGCCCTGGGCCGCACCGCCATGGCGGGGCAGCGGGTTTGGCAGCAGGATGCGCGGGTGCGGCTGATCCTCGGGCCGCTGGGCAAGGCGGATTTCGGCCGGCTGCTGCCGGGGACGGCCGGTTTTGCCGCTCTGTGCGAGTTGAGCCTGTTCTGCATCGGCGATCCGGCGCTGGAGCTGGAGGTGGAGATCCGCCCCGATCCCGCGGCCCTGCCGCCGGCCCGGCTCAGCCGCATCGACGGGGCGCGTCTGGGGTGGACCGCGCGCCTTCCGGCCAAACCGTCGGCGGATCCGCCCGCCGGGCTGGTGTTCGGCCCCCGCTGGACCGCCCCCCACACCGCCGGCCCGGCGTAAGCGCCGCCTTGCCGCGGACCGGGGCGCGGCCTACATGATGGCGGGAAGGCTCACATCACGGCGGGACGGCCATGGACGACGAAAACCCCTGTGTCGGGATCTGCATCATCGGCGAGGACGGCCGCTGCGAGGGCTGCGGCCGCACCGAGGATGACATCTACGGCGTGCCGTCTTCGCCGGTTGGAGACGGCACGCCGGAGTAAGGCCGCCTACGCCTTATAGGCCAGACGCAACCCGCCCCAGTGGTCGCCGTCGATCATGATGGGGCAATCCACCTCCTTCAGGAACACCACCTGCCCCCCGCCCATGTCGCGGTCGTAGGTGTGGTGGAAGATGGGCAGGCGGTTGTGGGCCGCCAGCATGCCGGCGCGGTCGTTGAAGATCCGCCGGTTGCGGCAGTTGGCGGCGTTCCACACCGGGTCGCTGCCCTGGGGCTTGCTGTAGATCCGGTTGTGGGTGGGCAGATAGCCGTTGCGGTCCACCGCCGCACACAGGATGACGCCCTGCGCGCGGGTCAGCACCTCTTCCTGGATGGGCGGCAGCAGCGCGTCGGCCAGGGTGGTGAAGGCGGTGGTGAACTGCTTGGGGTTGCTGCCGGCAATCTCCTGATAGCGCTGGTCGAACAGGGCGGCCTTGCTGATCCGCCCGCTGCGGATGGCGGCGGTGAACGCCTGGGTGATCCGTCCCGCCGCGTC